>DXJL01000155.1 GCA_019057635.1 Candidatus Heimdallarchaeota archaeon | reverse complement strand
TACGGCTCCCCTGGGTAATTAAACGAGTAACCGTTCTGATTACCTTGTGATCAGAAGACAGGCCTCGACGCCAAGGCTCAGGAGGCAGGATAGTGCCCTGCAGTCACACCTCGACTCCAGGTGAAGGTGCGTCTGATTCCCTGCCAAGGGAAAAAGATGTTTAACAGAAAGCCTGATCAAAACAGGACTGAAGGTCTAGGTTTGTAGAGGTTTTATGTACCTGGTTGAAGAGTCCTTGAAGATAGCCAAATTCTTATAAAAAAAGGTCTAAAGTAGAGGAAATGAGGTAATTCAATGAGGTATTGCGTTCTTCTTTCCTAAAATTAATTTTTCAACTTTTAGAGAACGCTCTATTTTAGTATCCTCATTCATCTATTGTTTTTTCTTTAATTCTATTCCAATTGTAAATCAAATAACGGTGTAATACATTGAGTGAACAACAGGGTGTTATTAGCGATTTTTTCGAGATTCTTCGATCAATTGAACAGAAATGGCAACAAAGATGGTCAGAAAAAGACATCTTCAAAGGAACTGTAGATCCAAGTAAGAAAAAATACTTTGTCACTATTCCCTATCCTTATTCGTCTGGGGCGTTACATGTAGGGCATGCTCGTACCTACACACTAGGAGATATGTTTTGTCGTTACAAACGTCAATTGGGTAATAATACTCTTTGGCCCATGGCCTTCCATATTACTGGAACACCAGTATTATCAGTGTCAGCAAAAATAGCAGAGGGTGACAAACATACTACCTCTCTCTATACAGATTACGTAGGCATCTATGAACAAGACGAAAAGCAGATTAGGGAAATTGTCCAGTCGTTCAATGATCCGATGAATCTTGCAATGTATTTTGCCAAGAATATGATTACTGACTTTAAAGCAATGGGGTATTCATTAGACGTACACCGACAATTCACAACTGGGGATCCCGAATATAATAAATTTATTGAATGGCAATATAAACACCTAATCGAACAAAACTTGATTGTTCAAGGTGAATTTCCAATACTTTGGTGTCAAATTGATAAAAATGCAGTCGGAGAAGACGATATTAGAGATGCTGATGTCAATAAAGTTGAAGTACAAGAGTTTGTAGCGCTCAAATTTCAAATGGGAGAGGATTATTTAGTTGCAGCTACATTCCGGCCTGAGACTATATATGGTGCTACAAATCTATGGATTCATCCAGAGGCACACTATAAACGAATACGAATTAATGGAGAAACTTGGGTAATCTCATCTAAAGCTGTTACGAAGTTACATCAGCAAAATTATGAAATTGAGGAATTAGAGGAGAAATTAGGATCTGAATTCATTGGTTTGGAAGTATTCGCACCACGTATGCCTGATAGACCCCTACCTATCCTTCCAGCGCCTTTTATAGATCCTGAACATGCAACAGGGGTTGTATACTCAGTTCCAGCGCATGCCCCTTACGATTATATAGCACTAAGAGATTTACAAGAAGATACTTCACCGATTGATCAATACGAAGGTTTAGCTGATAAAGTAGTTAAAATAAAACCAATTGCATTAATTTCAGTTGAGGAATATGGAGAATTTCCTGCTATTGAAATATGTGAACGTTTAGGTGTCAAAAATCAGAATGATACAGAAAAACTTGAAACTGCAACACAAGAAATCTATTCCGCGGAATTTTATAATGGTATCATGATGGACTTTACAGAGGAATTTGCTGGACAAAAAGTTGAAAATGCAAAAGATAACGTAGCTCAAACTTTGATTGAAGAAAAACGAGCATTTCCATTTTATGAAACTTCAAGGAAAGCTTTTTGTAGATGCGGTGGAGAAATTGTTGTTGCAGTATTACCTGATCAATACTTTCTACATTATGGGAATGAAAAATGGAAATCCAAAGCATTTGACGCCCTCTCAAAAATGACCATTACCCCAGAAAAATATCGAAAATCTTTCGAGAGAACTTTTGACTGGTTAGATCGAAGACCTTGTGTCAGAAAAAGAGGACTAGGTACTGAATTTCCGTTAACCAAGGGACAGGGATGGATAATTGAGTCATTAAGTGACAGTGTTATTTACATGGCCTTTTACACAATTATTCAACATATTCGTGAACATAATATTCGTTCTGAGCAGTTGATTCCGGAAGTATTTGATTATATTTTCTTGGAAAAAGGAGCAAAGGTCAAAGTTTCAAAGAAAAGTGGTATTGACCAACAAGTTTTGGGCGAGATGCAAAAAGAATTTCTTTACTGGTATCCGAACGATTTACGGCACACAGCAATTGCACATATAGGTAATCACCTATCATTTACTATATTCCATCATGTGGCAATATTTCCCCCCAAACATTGGCCAAAATGCTTTAGCCTTAATGAACTATTAATTCGTGAGGGAGAAAAAATGTCAAAATCTGCTGGAAATGTCATACCTATCGCCCTCCTTCCGAAAAAATACTCTGTTGATGTTACAAGGATGTATCTAGTTGCTGCTGGTTCAGCTGATACAGTTTTAAATTGGACAGACGAAGGTATTAACACCCTTGTGACTAGATTCAGAAAGTTTTGGTCATTGATAAACGAAATTACTTCATATCCAAGTGTTAAATCATTTGAGGTGAATAAATCATCATTTATGACACGATCTTTCATTTCTATCTGTACATCCCATCTAAAAGAAGCAGTAAATCAACTGGGGCTGTATAATGGTCGAGATTTTGTTACTCATGCATTCCATCTAATGTTAAGAGAGATCGAGTTCTATCAAAAATCTTCGATTGGCATCTCTAAGAAAGAAAGACAGGCAGCTCTTCGATATATTGTCGATCATTGGAATGTAATTCT
>DXJL01000154.1 GCA_019057635.1 Candidatus Heimdallarchaeota archaeon | reverse complement strand
CAAGAAGAATGTAAAAAAATTGCGTATCGTCAAGCCGTTGGCAGTGGCCAGGTATCAGGACGAAAACGTCCACTGGGACAGTGTCGACAAGGGCAGAATAGGCAAAGACCTGAAGGTCGATTTCGTTTTGTTCAGAATCAAGGCGTTTCTCTTCTAATATATTTGAAATTATATCTTCTCCCCTGTAACAGTCGGCCATTCCAGCCATGAAAGATCCCCCTCCAATCAAAAAGACAAAGAAAAATGTCAAAAGCGAAAATTGAATTACTTTCCTCACACTTCACACCCACTGGGTCTCATTTGTATGTCAACAGTTTTCAGTCATCCTTATTTCTAGAATAAATCAGTTAATAATATTCCTACTGATTAAACCTCATTCCATCCACTTCCATAAAATCAAGTTTTAATAGTTCCACTATCAGAAGAGTCTTTCACAGAAGGAATCTTTTATGAGTAATTCTATCTCCCCTAATCCTCCAGTTCACACACAATCCATTGAGGATCTGAAAAAAGAGTTCGATACCGACCTTCAACGAGGTTTGACAAGTGAAGATGTTACAAAACGCTTAGAAAAATATGGAATGAATGAGCTAATTGCAGGAGAAACGATAACTCCAATTAAAATGTTTTTACTACAGTTTAAAGATTTTATTGTATTTTTATTGCTTGGAGCAGCTCTTGTTTCAATTATCTTCCAAGACTGGATAGAAGCTCTCATTATTATTTTAATAGTTATGTTGAATGCAATAATGGGCTTTGTGCAGGAATATAGGGCTGAAGCGGCATTAGAGAAGCTGAAAGAGCTGACAGGTGATGATACATTAGTAATTAGGGATGGAGTGGAAACTAGAATTGATACACGAGAGCTAGTACCAGGAGATATTTTACTCATGTATGAGGGGGAAACTATCGCAGCAGATGCTCGGGTGTTTGAAGCAAGCAGATTAAGGATAGATGAGGGGTTGTTAACTGGCGAGAGCGTCCCCGTCGATAAAATATATAAACCTTTGATGGACGTTAAACTTCCAATTGCTGATCGTAAAAATATTGTATACATGGGAACTACAACTGTGAAAGGTCGTGGTAAGGCCCTCATCACTGGGACAGGGATGAATACTGAGATGGGTGAAATTGCAAAATCCACATCTGAAACTACAGAACAGGCTACACCTTTACAAATGCAGCTCTCAAAGCTGGGAAAAATTTTAGGTGGCTTAGTTGTTATCGTTGTTTTTTTTGTCCTTATCGCACAGATCTTACAAGCCGAGGAATCATTTCTTATTATGCTCGATAATGCATTAGCCCGTCGTGATGAAGAATTAATTCATATTGTTGAAGCCGCACTTGCATTGGCGGTTTCTGCCGTACCAGAAGGGTTAGCTGCCGCGATAACATTGACTTTTGCGATTGGAGTTCAAAGGATGGTTAAAAAGAATGCAATTATCCGAAAATTACCAGCAGTAGAAACATTAGGTTCAGTTGAAGTCATTTGCACCGATAAAACTGGTACACTGACTCAAAATAAGATGACCGTTCAAAAGTTGTGGACTCTTGACTTGGGATATGTTGATGTAACTGGAACTGGTTATTTGCCCAAGGGTAACTTTATTAGCATTAATAATAATGTAAAAATAAATATTAAGGAGCATAAAGATGCGTACCAATTACTTAAGGCTGCATCTTTGTGTAATACTGCTGCTATCAATTACGAAAAAAGGGAATGGAAGTGTGAGGGGGATCCAACAGAAGGCGCACTGATTGTTGCAGCAATGAAATCTATGAATCTTAATAGATGGGAAGAGAGCTATGATCTCAAAGATCAAGGAGAAATTTTCTTTGATTCTGATCGTAAGCGAATGTCAATGGTCTTTAGTAGAAAAAAGCCTAACATTGAGGAAACTTGGGCTTTTATGAAAGGAAGTCCTGGAATCGTACTAGACCTTTGTACGCATGTGCTGTTTGGGGAAAAAAAAGTTCCCTTGACTGATGAATTTCGGCAACAAATAATTGATAATAATTCTCAACTTGCAAGCAAAGCCTTCAGGGTATTAGGAATAGCACAGAAGAAATTGCCTAATGATATTGTTGAATTTACAGAAGAATCAGTAGAAACGGAGATGACATTCATTGGATTGATAGCAATGATTGACCCTCCACGACTTGAGGTTGAAGAGGCCATTCGTAAGTGTAAGGATGCTGGAATTCGTATTATTATGATCACTGGCGATCAACTTGACACTGCACTAGCAATTGCTAAGGCCCTTGATTTGAAACCTTACGAAGATACATTCTATCTTGCCCATACATCAGCAGAGCTAGAAGCAATGGATAATGAGGAGTTCATTGAAGTTTTAAAGGATCTAGATGTGTGTGCAAGAGCTTCTCCTAGTATCAAGCGAAGAATTGTTGAAACTTTGCAAAATCAATTTGGCCTTGTTGTTGCTATGACCGGAGATGGGGTAAATGATGCACCTGCTCTTAAGAAAGCAGATATTGGAATTGCAATGGGTATAACAGGTACCGATGTTGCTCGTGAGGCGAGTGATATGGTTCTCATGGATGATAATTTCGCTACTATAGTATCAGCAGTAGAAGAAGGTAGAAATATTTATGCAAATATGAAAAAATTCATTCGCTATCTATTAAGCTCGAATTTCGATGAAATTCTAGTAGTTTTTACTGCCACAGTAATACTGGGTCTTCCCTCCCCTTATCTTGTCCTGAGCATTTTGTGGATTAATTTATTAACTGATGGATTACCAGCATTAGCTTTATCGGTTGATCCTGGAGATCCTAATATAATGAAGAAAAAACCTCGTGGTAAGCAAAGTAATATGTTTAATGAAATTCTCATCTTTTCCTTAGTAGCAGGTATAATTTCATTCTTCGGAACAATGATTTTCTTTTTATCCTTTGGTGGCGACTTTAATGGAGAAAATTTGAAAATTGCACGAACTCTTGCCTTGACGGTCTCTGTTATCTTCGAGCTTTTTCAGGTATTTGTATCTAAAGCCCCTGATGATAAAAGTGTTTGGCGTTCTAATCCCTTTAACAATCTTTACTTGATAGGGGCTGTTATCATGGCTTTCATTCTCCATTTATTTATTGTATATGTAGAGACATTAGCTAATATCTTCGAATTAAGTCCTATTACATTTAACCAATGGGTATTGATTTTTATAGTGGTTATAATAGGTATTATCATATTAGACGCAGTAAAGATACTACAATCTAAGATAACTAACCCTGTATACTAAAAATCATTTTATTCATCTGGAAATGTCTTTCAAGTGTAAATCTATAGAAGATCTCTTAAAGTTCATCTATCAAAATCTCCTGAAATAAAAGGATCATTTTTGATACAATTAGAAAGTCAGTTGGAACTTCAAAGGTTGAAAGAGAAAAAAACAGGGAAACGTATTTGAGGATTCACCGCTCAATTATTCTCTCTAGAACATTTAGTGATGGATAAATTCCAAATGTAAATCTTTAAAAATGGCTTTCTATCGAGGATACACTAGATTTGTATTCTAATACTGGAATTTCGAATCAAAAACATCATTGGAAAAAGGTGAAAAGAAAAAATGGCTGTATTTGCTAAGGCTAGAATTGAAAAAATTATCAAAGCGAGTGGCGCGGAGCGAGTTAGCGCCAAGAGTATTGTACGTATGGACGAATTAGTCGCTGAATTTGGGAAAAGTGCATCCAAAACTGCGATCGATTTTGCCAAAGCGGCAGGAAGAAAAACTGTACAAGGCACGGATATTAAAGTTGCCATATCCAAAATTGGGGTTCCAAAATATTCTCCAACTGGACCCAAATCTAAAGCATTTGCAAAAGCTCGTGTAGAACGAGTTATTAGAGATGCTGGAGCAGAAAGAGTTAGTGGAGATGCAGTGGATTATCTGAATAAACAATTAGAAGCCTATTGTTATACCCTAGCCAAGTCTGCGGTTGACATTGCTCGACATGCGAAAAGAAAAACAATAAAAGACACTGATATTATGCCATAGGTTATCTAAGGCAGTATAAATCAGTTTCTTCCTTTTTTATACTCATTCTAATCTCCGTGCTAGCCAAACTAGCACAATGAAATTTTTTATATTGTTGTGTGCAATATATGCAACATAATCTTCCAGAAAGAATCAAAGAGTTGGGCCAGTTCTTTACTCCCGCTTATATTGCCCAATTTATCGTCCAAAAGACTATTGGCTACCATATTTTGAGTGAGAATTCTGACTATCAAAAGGAGTTATTCATTTTAGATCCTTCAGTAGGAGAGGGAATATTCTTGATATCGGCCAAGGAGTATCTTATCAATGCCTGGGGGAAAAAAAGTGAAAATTGTGTATCTTCTGGAAAGATTAAAGACCAAATTGTCATTAATCAATTATATGGAATCGACATCGATCCTAGTAAAGTGCAAATGACACGTGAACTTTTAGGATATCCGAACTATACTACAAATATCAAGAAATTTAATGCACTCTTACCAAAACCTGATACTTCGGATAGTACGCAGGATTCAATTCTTATGGGATGGACGATGAATTTTCCTAGGACAGAAGGAAAATTCCACATCATTATTGGGAATCCACCTTGGGGAGCAGATATTTCCATAATAAAAAACAAATTGTACTATCTAAAAACGGCCACTTCACAAATGGATTCTTGGAGCCTATTTTTAGAGCGAAGTATATTGGGATTACGTGATAATGGATACCTGGGGTTCGTTGTTCCTAATACGCTGCTGATTAATCCCAATTATATACAGATACGAGAGATTATCTTAGAACAATTCCAAATAACTCATCTAGTAAATCTAGGCGAAGGAATTTTTCCAGGGGTTACTCAACCTTCAATGATCATCATCGCTAGAAAAGCTAAAGCTAATGAAACTCATCTAATTAGAGTCATTCCAAAGATTTCGACCGAAGATAAACGACTCTTAGTCGATTTTCAAAAGAATTTAGATGAAATTCAATTCTATGAATGTCCTCAAATAAGATTTCTGAAGAATCCGCAAAAAGAATTTAATATATTCGCTGGACCTAATACTGCATTGATTCAGCTAATGGAAAAAAATCTCTATGCTGATCAAAAACAGGTCACTGTCCTCAGTACACTCGTCATGAATGGGAGAGGGGTAGAAATTGGGAAAAAAGGAAGGGTACTTCTGTGTCCTAGGTGTGAATTTTGGAATCCTCCACCTCGAACAGCGAGAAAATGCATTAATCCAAACTGTGATCATTTAGTAAGTCCTACTGATACTCATTCAGAAATCGTATATGATTCGCAAAAAGATCCAGGATATGATTTTCCTTTTTTAGCTGGATATCAAATTCAGAGATATTTTACACATAAACACCGATTTATCAGGATTAATTGTCAAGGAATCAACTATAAATCACCACAGTTATATCAGGGACCTAAATTATTATTTAGAAAGACTGGAAATATAATGAACTGGGTTATTGATTATCAAAATCGTTGGGTATCACAGGTGGTTTATATTTTTAAAAGACGAGATGATTTACCACAAAAATTCGATAATGTAACTAATGAATACCTACTAGGAGTTCTAAATTCTCAATTGATGATGAAATATATCCAATCGAAATTCTTTGACCCTGACAGAACTGATTTTCCACATTTTGTCCAAAGTTCAATCTTGAACCTACCAATTCTTATTCCAAGATCAAGAGATGAAAAGAATTTAGCTCAGAAGATTGGTAAGCTCGCACTGAAATTACAGGAGACATATCAAAATCTCTATGAACATTCTTCTGCGAATGAACACCAAGAGAAGCTACAGGAAAAAACTAGAAGAATTGAGGATGAAATTGAAACGAAAATTGAATCACTTTATGCGATCCCCAATGATAAGAGCTATTTAAAGTAAGAACTTTTTCTTCTCTCACATTGACAAAACGCAAATCTGAGGAGTTTAGTACATAAATGGAACCGTCTTCTGATAATGATTCACTGAAAATTAAGCCACATCCCTCCTATTACTTTGAAACATCAGATTTAGTAATAATAGCATTATTTGCGGCACTTGGTGGGATTTCGAGCACTGTAATAGCAGAAATTGCTCGTGTGGTTTTCATACCCCTGGGAATACCTGGAAGCGGCCAGATTGCGTCAGGTCTGCATATTGTTTGGTTTGTATTAATTTATTTCCTAGTTAATAAAAAAATTGGGGCGGTTTTTCTCGCTGGAGTAATAAAAGGAATGGTAGAGTTGTTCAGTGGGAATACACTAGGTATTTTTACTATTGTATTAGCTACGGGAGCTGCAATTGTCTTTG
>DXJL01000153.1 GCA_019057635.1 Candidatus Heimdallarchaeota archaeon | reverse complement strand
TTATTAAGCATTTTCCGTAGAACTGTGTGCAATATTCCGCCATTTTGATAATACTCGATATCTACTTCACTATCGAGTCTTACAACTACATCAAATGTAGCAATTTCTCCATCGTCTTTTTTCACCCTCACAGACAGATCAGATAAAGGCTTAATATCTTTTATTCCAGAAATAGTAATTGTTTCATTTCCGTTTAGTTTTAAAGTTGCTGCAGATTCTCCTTTTTTGAACTCTAAAGGCAAAACGCCCATTCCTACAAGATTGCTCCTGTGAATTCTTTCGAACGATTCGGCGATAACTGCTTTTACTCCTTGTAGTTGTGTACCTTTAGCTGCCCAATCTCGAGAACTCCCCATTCCGTAATCTTTTCCAGCAAAAACAATCAAAGGAGTTTCAGAAGCAATGTACTTCATAGCTGCATCATATAATGGCATTATTTCTCCCGTAGGATGATAAAGGGTCCATCCACCTTCTTTATCGACAAGTAGATTCTTGATTCTTATGTTTCCAAATGTACCCCTCATCATTACCTCGTGGTTACCCCTTCTAGAGCCGAAAGAATTAAAATCTTTCGGTTCGATTCCTTTTGAAATTAGATAACGCCCTGCTGGCATATCTTCGGGGATTGCTCCTGCTGGAGAAATGTGGTCTGTAGTGATACTTTCACCCAAAAGCGCAAAAATTCGCGCGTTTTGTATATCTGATAAGGGAGGTGTATCTAGAGGAAAGCCTATGAAAAAAGGAGGCTCTCTTACATATGTGGATTGTTCTTCCCATTTATAGACATTTTCTGATGGAGGTTTTAAATTATTCCATAATTCCCACCCTTTAAATATTTCTCCGTATTCTTTATTAAATTGATCTGGGCTAACATTACTCATGTAAATTTGTTGACATTCGTCATGAGATGGCCAAATATCCTTTAAATATACGGGATTTCCTTCTGAATCTAATCCCAATGGTTCAGTTTCTAAATCAATTGCAATTGTACCAGCAATTGCGTAAGCTACTACTAAGGGGGGTGAAGCTAGGTAATTTGCTTTCGTGTAAGGGCTGATTCTACCTTCGAAGTTGCGATTGCCGCTAAGGACAGAAGCTACTGTGAGGTCCTTATCGTCGATTTCCTTAATTACATCACCTGAGAGCGGTCCACTATTTCCAATGCAAGTAGTACAACCATAACCAACAATATTGAATCCTAATTCTTCTAAATAAGGTAATAATCCAGCGCTCTGTAAATAATCTTTGACAACTCGAGACCCTGGAGCAAAGCTGGTTTTAACATGTTTTTTAACTTTCAAACCCTTCTCGACAGCAGCTTTCGCTATCATCCCTGCTCCAACCATAACTGAAGGGTTGGAAGTATTTGTGCACGATGTGATAGCGGCGATTGCAACTGACCCATGTTTCAAGGTGTCTGAATCAATATCAGCGATTAAACCTACTTCGTCTGGTTTGGCATAAGAAGTTTTTAGTTGATTGATAAATTCTTTCTTCATATCCTTAAGTGAAATCCTGTCCTGTGGTCTTTTAGGACCTGCTAAACTAGGTTCTATTTCAGTTAAATTAATTTCTAAGGTTTCACTATAATTTGGAGTTGACGAGGATGAAGTATAATATAAACCTACTTTTTTCAAATAATTTTTAACAAACTCAGCGTGCTCTTTTTTTCGACCACTCAAAATGAGATAATCTATAGTATTATCATCTACAGGAAAAAATCCCATTGTAGCGCCATATTCGGGGGCCATATTTGCAATTGTAGCTCGATCTGGTAGCCTTAACTTTTCGAGACTTGGTCCATAGAATTCGACAAACTTTCCGACTACACCATGGACTCTAAGAATATGAGTAATAGTAAGGACTACATCAGTAGCAGTAATTCCATCTTGAGGTTCACCAACTAATTTAACACCTACTACTTCTGGAATGTTCATATAGTATGGTTGACCTAAAATGACTGCTTCAGCCTCAATTCCCCCAACACCCCACCCTAAAACACCTAATCCATTAATCATTGTAGTATGTGAATCAGTACCTACTAATGTATCTGGGAACGCGTATATTTCTCCTTTATTTTCTCTTAATTGAACAACAGAAGCTAGATTTTCTAAATTTATTTGATGACATATACCTCTACTTGTAGGAACTACACGGAAGTTGTTAAAAACTGTTTGAGCCCATTTTAAAAATACATATCGCTCGTAGTTGCGCTCAAATTCCTTCTCTTCATTCAATTTTAGAGCATTATTAGTCCCATAATAGTCAACTTGGATTGAATGGTCAATAACTAAATCTACAGGTATAAGCGGATTAATCTTATTAGGATCTCCTCCTGCTCTTTTTACTGCCGATCTCAGAGCCGCGAGATCAACAACAGCGGGTACGCCAGTAAAGTCTTGAAGCAATACCCTTGAAGGAATATAAGGGATTTCTTTTTTTTCCTTTTGATTTGGCACCCAGGTGGAGAGAGCAAGAAAATTTTCTTCAGTTACAACTTCTCCATCTAAATTTCGAATAATGTTCTCAAGCAATATTCTTAAAGAATACGGTAATTTATCTATGTTTCCAAAACCAATGTCTTTTAATTTTTCGAGATTATAAATCGATGCAGTACCATCTTTAGTATTGATTTTTTCTCTTAATTTGTCCTGAATATCGATTTCGTTCATCTAATCTACCTATCTCTCTTCAATTTTTACATATTTTTTATCTAACTCACCAATATATCGAAGTCTCGGTCTAATCAATTTATTGTCTTTGAGTTGTTCGAGGGCGTGAGCTACCCATCCCGCTGATCTACTCGCTGCAAATAGTGGCGTAAATAACGGAGTTGGTATCCCCAAAACATGAAGTAAACCCGCAGAATATAAATCCACATTTGGATATATATTCTTTGTTTTGATAATATAATCAGTGAGCATTTCCGTCATCTCAAAAATATTATCAATATCTCCACGATGTTCTTCATGCTCTTGGTCTGGAATTTTGTCTATCTCTCCACTTTCTTCTTTTTCCCAAAATTCTTTAGATAATTCTCGGAGGATAACTGCGCGTGGATCCCACGTCTTATAGACCCGGTGACCGAATCCCATAACCTTTTCTCTTTTCTCAAGCTTGTTTTTAACCCAGGGGATAACATTTTCTTTTTTCTTAATCTCTTCGAGCATTAATCTAACTACTCTTTCGTTCGCACCGCCATGCACTGGCCCTCTAAGAGTTCCAATAGCGCTTGTGATTCCACTATATATATCAGATAAAGTAGAAACTGTTACACGACAAGAGAAAGTAGAAGAGTTTATAGAATGAT
>DXJL01000152.1 GCA_019057635.1 Candidatus Heimdallarchaeota archaeon | reverse complement strand
GAATATACTTAAGGATATTAACTTTACTGCACAGCCGGGAACGGTAACTGCTTTGGTCGGAACATCGGGATCAGGTAAGACAACAATTGCAGGAATTGCTGCTTCATTTCTAACCCCGGAAATCGGAAAAGTTACAATAGATGGTAATGATATGTCTAAGGTTACGCTTAACAGTTACAGGAGTAATCTCGGTGTTGTTCTGCAGGATGATTTTTTATTTGAAGGTACGATAAAAGAAAATATATTATTCCCCCGCCCCGATGCTTCGGAAGACAGGTTGTTAAGTGCAGTAAAAGCCGCTCACGTTCACGAGTTCACGGACAGGCTTGACGACGGACTTCAAACGCTTATCGGTGAAAGAGGTGTTAAGTTATCGGGAGGACAAAGACAAAGAGTTGCAATTGCAAGAGCACTACTGGCTGATCCTAAGATTCTCATCCTCGATGAAGCAACTTCTAACCTTGATACGGAGAGCGAAACATTCATCCAGGAAAGTCTGAAAGAATTAATGAAAGGGAGAACAACTTTTGTAATCGCTCACCGGTTAAGTACTATCAGGCAGGCGGATCAGATACTTGTTATTGAAAAGGGTAAAATAGAAGAACGCGGAACCCACAAGGAGCTAATTGATAAAAAAGGAAGATACTTTGAACTTTATACATACCAGGCAAGGATTTAACATATTTTCAAATTAAACTTAAAATTAATTGTATTTAATCTCAATTGTTTACTTCTTAAAATTGATAACTAAATATGTTATATACAATCTTGGAACTCACCCCCGAAATAAATTCGGGGCAAGCTCTATATCCTCTCTTAAAAAGAGAGGTTCGCCACGGTGAATAATTATCACTAAAACTCAAAATGAAATTTTCTGACAGAATGTTAACCTTAAGAGATATCATTTTAATAAGCCCTTCTCTTTAAAAGACCTGGCTAACGCCAAGGCAGGAAAGGGTTGTCCGTTCCGAAGGAATGTCTGCGGCAAAGGACTCTCCCGAAGGTCCGAAGGACTCCTTTGGAGGATGCCTCCGGCACTTCGGAGGGATGAGCTTGCCTGCCTGTGGCAGGTTCGGGAGTATTCCAGAAGATTTATATTTGAATGGTCACTTGAAAGAGCCGGAACAAAAGCAGCTAATAAAGGATGGGGTGCTGCACTATCTGCAATTGAGATGGTGAATATATTTGTGAAGTTTTAATTAAAATAGAGCGTATTGAAAAAAGCGACTGGATTGACGGTGTACTACCTTCATTGTCCTTACAAGTCTGTTCGTCCCTAACCTCAGGTATTATCAAAGCAGATTCTAACTGTTTGCTAATACCTTGGTCGCGGATAAAGCCGCCGAGCGCAGACTCACTTGTACCACCAAGAACTGTCATGCTTTCCTCTCCATGCTTATCCAGAAAATCAATTAAGAAACTTTCAGATGAATTGGATAGCTTTTCAACTGAGTCAATTATCAGAATAGTTCTCTATCCGAGATCTCGAATCCAGTCAAAGCAAGAGATGTAATCGCGTCTATTCTCCTCAGGAAATTTCTCCTTCCTTAGAAATTTCTTTACTCCTCCAATAGAGAACTTTCAAGAAATTCCTAATGACTTGGTTTTCTCAGAGAGTTCAAATGGGTTTAGGTATTCAGAAATAACACTCGCCAATTGTTCTGTTATATTCGCCTTTAAAGTTACTTCGTGTGCCAAGTTTCGCATTAGATGGGCAGCGAATCCCCGTTCTTATTTGGTAATTTCCTCAGTGAGGCGAACAGCCGGTATATCCCAGTCGGCCTGTCCTAACGTATAGATCGTTAAGTATGGATACGCGGCCAAGCGGTGTTTCATTAACAAGCATTACACTATAGGGTAACTCTTTCCGCCGCTTGATTTGATAAACATATTTTTATAGACTAGTCTTTTGGGGAATCATTTGGTAACCTGTCATTTTATTAGCTTTATTTTGGTTCCAAAACCAGTAAAACATTTTCATCAAACCATTCAATCTGATTCGTATCCTGGAACCGCCCCTCAAGGTTTTTTTGAAATCTTTTTAATGACTCAACCAGTTCGTCCTTCTCGTAGAGAGAAAACGTGGAATAGTGTTTTGCTTTTACTTTTTCAACAAGTTGTTCTACAGTAGCGTTTCGCTTAAATTTAAATAACTTAGTAGTTTTCAATCTCAATGAATTAACTGATTTAATATACTGTTCCATTTCATATAGTTCGTACAAACGATTTTCTTTTTCAGAGAATAAGGGAAAATATTGTCCCCATACACTTCTATCATTTTGACTCCTCAAACGAGTATAGATAAAAATCCTTCCGTCATCTTTTATCACTCTGGAACAATGTTGTATAAACTTAACAAAATCAAAATGATGTATGGCATTAAAAGTAAGAATACAGTTCATTGAATTATTTTCCAATGGAATATCATTTGCATTAGCTTTGATCGTTTTAAAATTATTTATCCCTTTGCTTTTTAGATAGTCCGAAACCTCTACCAGCATATGTTCA
This sequence comes from Candidatus Heimdallarchaeota archaeon, assembly GCA_019057635.1. GTDB lineage: Archaea > Asgardarchaeota > Heimdallarchaeia > Hodarchaeales > Hodarchaeaceae > Hodarchaeum. Next base: position 1,621 of record DXJL01000152.1, on the reverse strand, counting down.
TTAAAATCAATGCAGGTTAAATGTAGGTTATTTATATATTGAAAAAGCAACAAATCGTAGCGTCCGGCACCACATCCGATATCCGCGGCTTTAACTTCAGGCAGTTTCCTCAGGGTTTCGCTAATAAATGCAATCGATTCAACATCAGTTGTTCTAATCCGTATATAATTGGAAGCAACTTTTGAAAAATGATTATGAATATTTTGCATTATGTCTTTCCTTGTATGAAGGTTTCGGTCATCCTGTACGCCTCGTCATCGGTGAATTGTTTTGGAGGATGTTTGTAAAAATATGCAGAAGGTCCGGTTAGAATACCGCCTTGTTTGCGATCCAGTGCAAGTTTGGCGCAGCGGATAGAATCAATCGCCACACCCGCCGAGTTTGGCGAATCTTCCACGGAAAGCCTCAATTCAAGATTCATCGGCACATCACCAAACAGTTTGCCTTCCATACGCATGAAACAGACTTTATTGTCTCTTTGCCAGGTAACATAATCGCTCGGTCCGATATGAATGTTTTCATTCTCAAGCCGTTTAGCCGCAACCGACTGTACAGCTTCGGTCTTGGATTCTTTCTTGGAAACCAGCCGGGCACGGTCAAGCATATTTAAAAAGTCTGTATTGCCGCCGGTATTTAACTGATAAGTTCGCTCCAGTTTAACACCCCGTTTTTTAAACAAATCGGTAAGGACTCGGTGAGTGATGGTGGCGCCCAATTGCGATTTAATATCATCGCCGAGTATCGGGATGTTCTTTTCTTCAAACCGTTTTGCCCATATCGGATCGCTGGCAATGAACACCGGGATATTGTTCAAAAATGCAATACCCATTTCCAGTATGCAATCGGCATAGAACCGGGTTGCCTCCTCTGAGCCGACAGGAAGATAATTCAGCAGAATCTCAGCGCCTGAATCTTGCAGGACTTTTACGACTTCTTCCGCTGTTGGTTCAGTCTCATCCGCAAGGACAAAGGTATATTTGTCTGCATAATTTTTCATATGTTCTGAGAAGCCGTCTAGAATTTTGCCCATTTGGACTTTAACCCCGGCTTTTGGAATATCAGAATAAAATACGGCGGTACAATTGGGTTCGGAAAAGATGGCTTCATTAACATCCAGCCCAACCTTGCGTTTGTCAATATCAAATGCGGCAACGACTTCGATATCTCCGGGCAAATAACCACCGATCTCCCAGTGCATCAAACCAATAGCTTCATCAGAAGATTTGGTTCGGTAGTAATGGATGCCTTGAATCAGGGAACATGCGCAATTTCCGGTACCGATAATTGCTACTTTGATTTTGCTCATAATGATTGGTTCACCTCCTTAGTATGAGTAGGATAAATGAGTTTCTCAACAGTAAAATTCTGAAAAACTCAGATGAAAGAATATTGAAAATAGCTTTATAATATACAACATAACTTCATATATATCACATAATAAACAGGGAAATCATGTGTCGCGAACATTTAAAAAACAAAATTATAGCTTATCAAATAACTTTCGTACAAACACCTAACCTTCAAATTACCACTGGCTGTTTGCGGTTATGTCCATTGATTGGTTAAGCGAGACACGTCTATTGTTAATGGCTGAACCCTTTCTTTAGGTCCGGGAGGTCAG
>DXJL01000018.1 GCA_019057635.1 Candidatus Heimdallarchaeota archaeon | reverse complement strand
GGAGGATTCTCTGGTTATGGTGGTGATGGAGGATCAGGTGGGATTGGGAGTGGTATTTATTTTAAGAACTCTAGGAATAATCAAGTTACTAATAATAGTATAAACAACATTATTGGAAGTAATGGAAAAAGTGGACCAGGAAATGGTTACACAGGAGGAGAAGGAGGAATTGGAGCAGGGTTTTACTTTGAATCCTCTATCACAAATATATTACACAATAATACGCTTACATCCATCATTGGAGGACAAGGTGCTCCATCTGCAGGTATTTCTGCGGCAGGAGCGGATACTACTGGTAATGGCCTTTATTTCAAAAGCGATAGCTATCAAAATCTGATTGCTTTAAATAATTATGTTGATGGAGAGTTGATTTTTTATTTTTATGGTATTAGCAATGTTATTATCAAAGACCACGTTCTTACAAGTTCAGTTAATCCTACAAATTTAGGGATAATTTCGATTGTCTACTGTTCTAATCTAACAATCAGCAACAATACCCTTGCATACCATGAAGGTCAAGGGGGTAAATCGGGTCCAAGATATAATCCTGGTGGTAATGGTGGTGATGGTAATGGGATTTTTATTCTCGAATCTAATAATTTAACAATTACCGATAACCACATAATGCATGTTGTGGGAGGAGAGGGCGGAGCTGGGGGATTACAGCGTCCTGGTGGTACTGGTGGAGCTGGTAATGGAATATATCTTTCAAATTCAGATAATAATGTAATTACCCACAACATAATTCTAAATATGACTGGGGGAAAACGTGGAAATTTACCATGGGGTGGTAGTTGGGGTATTTATGGTGTTGGACGGGGAATTTTCGCAGTATCGACAGAACAAACTAATATTTCTGAAAATTCATTAAATAATTGTACAGGTGCAGTAGAAGGGTATGGTATTCAACTAGATTCTAATACTATTGATGTTTTCATTTTCTTTAATTCCTTCATCCACAATACAATTAATGCTCTTGATGATGGTATTAATAATTCTTGGGATAACGGGGAATATGGAAATTATTGGGATGATCATTTAACTCTCGATGATGATGGAGATGGAATAGTTGATCAACCCTATAATATATCAGGTACAGCTGAGAATAAAGATTTTTATCCCCTCATTTCATTTGATTTAAGCGCACCTGATGTGACAATAAATAGCCCTTTTTCTGGTCAATTTTTCGAAGCAGAGCCTCCTAACTTTATTGTTGTGATATTAGACGAGAATTTAGAGGAAATGTGGTATGAAATTGAAGGAATGATCAAAGTATTTACTGATAACGGTTCAATAGACCAAATAATATGGGATAACACTGAAGAGGGCTTAGTCACCATTAAATTCTTTGCGAGTGATTTATATGGGCATATAAGAGAGTCAATTGTCGTTGTGATGAAAGATATCACTGTACCCGTGATCACGATAATTGCTCCTTTAACTGGTTCTACTTTTGGACATTTTGCACCCCAATTTGATATTTTTATCGATGAGCCTGTTCTAGAATCAATGTGGTACACGATTGATGGAGGAATTACTAATATCACATTTACTCAATTGACTGGAACTATAGATCAAGCCTTGTGGAGTGCTCTTCCAAATGGTTATGTTGTTATAAGATTCTACGTTGAAGATGAATGGGGTAGACTTGTATCTAGGGATGTTGTTGTTATTAAGGATGTAGCTACTTACATACCAAATGCTCCTCTAAGCCTCTCTGCTACTCCTGGGGATAATTCTGCTATAATCACTTGGACTATCCCTAGTGATGATGGCGGTTCTGCTATTATTCGATATAATGTTTACCGTGGCACCATAAGTGGTCAATATATGTTCTTAGGCGCCACCACAAATACTAATTTTACTGATGTTACAGTTTTTGGAGGAACAATGTATTATTATGTAGTTACCGCGGTTAATAGTGTCGGAGAAGGTATTTTTTCAGTAGAAGTGAGTGTTATTCCTTTAGGAAGTCCAGAAATTGTGATGACCGCACCCAGTGCTCCTCAGTCTCTTTCATATACTGTAGGTGCTAATTTTGTGCATTTAGCTTGGATTTCTCCTAGTAATGATGGCGAATCTGCTATTATACGGTATATTATCTATCGTGGTACCACAAGTGGAGAATACATCTTTGTGGGAACAACAGCAACAACGAACTTTAACGATACACTTGTAGTAGGTGCGATAACTTATTTTTATGTAGTAACAGCGATTAACGCTATAGGAGAGAGTGAATTCTCAGATGAAATAGAAGCAAATCCAACCGGGGTATCTGTTCCTAAATCAGGTTCTTTTCCTGACTTCCTTATCCTACTCTCATTTTTGGGGATACTAGTGTTCTTCACACGCAAAATAAAAAGATACAAACCTGGTTCTCGTGATCCCTAGATATTCGAAGGATGGAATCAACACATACCTAAGTTTATACTTTTCCTATCTAAATGTGCGACCGACGACGGTATTTCGAGTAAAAATATCTAAAAAAATAATCCTAGAATTTCTCTTTATCTACTGTCTTAAATGCCCTTAACCTTACAACGGAAGAAGCAAAGAATTATCTAGATTCATTCCTTCCAACTCTAGAAAAATGGTGATGAGTTAATCAGCAAAGAGACTTAATTTAGGCTAAGAATATATGTGGAAAAAATTCTAGAAATCATGAAATAAATCCTTACAATTTTTTTTTATGTTATAATTTCACTTTCTCATCGTAGATAAGTATTTATATGAAAGTAGACTGAAATTACAGGATTTTTTTTAATGAAAAAACTATAAGAGATTTTAAAAATGAAGAATATGAAATTAAAAACCAGTATTTTGGGTATTCTCTGTATTTTCATGCTATTCCTTTCTTTGATTCCGATAACTACAGTTTCTTCAAGAGATCCCAGTACTACTTCTTATAACACTCCCCAACTTCGTTCTTCAACGGCTGAAAACGGTCCAAATGCTACAATCTACTTGGATTCTATTGTAGATGGGACTTTTGATTTCGATGAAGATGGATTATATGATTTTTTCTACATTAATGTAACTCTAGAAATCCACATTGTGGGTCAGTATTTTCTTGTTTCAGGTTTGAATTTATCTGCTATACCGTCACCTCAGAATCCTTTCCCCTATGTTATTGGACAGGATTTTCGATTATACGCTGGAGAAGTCACTGATATGACTGATGCATATATAGGTGACACTATCAACGAAAATATCACAATAACACTCGCATTTCGAGGTTTGGAAATAAATGCTACAGGGATGGATGGCCATCTTGGTATAATTAACTTGATCCTCTATGATATGAGCAACTATGATTTTGAAAACCCGCAGGACTTACCTGATGTCGCATTGATGATTGGAACGATGGATCAAGCCGGTCCAACTATCTTTACATCGACTCTAGCTTATTCTGCCGACCAGTTCGAAATGATGATCAGAGCGTTTGTACAATCATGGAGTGAAGATTTTGTGGATATAGAAAATGATGGCTATTATGATTTAATCCATATTATAGCAGAAGTAAATTCAACTCACGAAAGATGGATTCGTTTACAGTGCTTTATGACTGGTTCGCAAGAGAAATATAATTTGACAATGGTTTCTAAAGGAGTCAGTTATATAGATCTTTGGTGGGCATCCACAGAAGTAACTGGAGATGGACCTTTCGAAATTAACGATGCCAGAATAGATATTTGGGACGAGGATTTAGAAGGATGGGATTATCAAATGGGTTGGTATATGGAGAGTCCATACATAACTAGCACCCCATTAATTCCTAAAGAGACAAATATGCCTGAAATTCTGTATAATCAGGATAACTCCACTTGGCAAATGAGGATTGAAGATATCGATAGCAATGGCGAAGCTGATTTTGCTATAGTGTCAATTCCAGTGAATTTCACGGTCTATGGGCTGTATGAATTCAATGCTGAGCTGTATACTAGTGAATGGCGAGACCCAGGATTCAATCTTTTCGCTACTAATACATCATGGTTTATGAAAGGTAATAATACCAATGTTGATCTATGGTTCGATATTAGACAGTTAGTAACAATTAGTACTGTGTTTGATGATGATATCTTTCTTGGTAATGTCAGTTACCCAAATCTAAACCTCACACAATGGAATTACATAAATATCTGGGGACGTCCAATTACTGCCGAATACTATGGAGAATTTTATGTTGAAAACTACTTTACTCACGCGAACGCACTTTTACAGGAAGATATTGACCCATTACCAGATTATACAAACGGATTCCCGTTCACTACAACTGAAACACTATGGACTGGTGACCAAATAAGTTATTGGTTCAACATTAGTGACAATTTATCACCTTTTAACCTCTTTAATGTCACATTAGAACCCATAGGATTTGATTTCCCCTACGACACGGTATCTTATCTTGTCCCACAAGATTATAGGATAATTCATCAAACACTCAATCTCTCTGCTCCTTGGTGGGGTTTTGAATCAGATTATCGTTATTCAGAGGAAATTTGGGCAAATCGTACCGAATACTTCTCTTTGTACAAATATGGTCCAGATATTTGGGCGTTACTTACAATCCAATATGTACCACGTTCCCAATTCTGTATACCCGTGAAAGGGGAGTATACCTTAACAGCTGAACCAAGCATAGATAACACAGGGCCAATAGTCCAAATCATATCCCCTGAAAGTGGTGCTTCTCTTAGTGATGAATTCGGTTTTAAGTTAGAAGCAAATATTACTGATGACATTAGCGGAGTACTGGGAGTCGATGTATTCCTTTCTGGATTCAGTGCGCCTCTCGCTTCAACTGATCCATGGAAGTATTATTCGCAGCCTGAGTGGACAGGTCCAGCGAACATAACTGAGTTACGATTATTTGACGGACATGTTTATGTGCATCTTTACCCAAAATCTGACTGGATAGGTTCTCGTGACTTAACTGTGATAGCCACAGATGTTGCTCATAATCAACAACCAATGGTAATACCAGTCACGATATTCGATGATCCCACTCCTCCTCCAGATGAGCTTATCAATAACGGACTCAATTGGATTATCTCACAACAACAACCAGATGGGTCATATATCTGGTCGCGAGAGGATTGGAGAGGTCATGATGATCCAGGTTCGAGATCAGTGGCATTTACTTCTTGGGCCATGCTAACTTTATTACAGAATGGAAGTCGATTTGATGATTCAGTTGTACAAAGCTGTTATGAGTACATCAAGTCTCAAGTCCAGTCTGATGGTGCAATAATGTCTTGGGAAATAGGTCAAGAGAATTATGAAACTTCTATTGCCTTAATGGGTCTTATTCCACTTAAAGTGTCGTACGGCGTCTGGGGTGTTGAAAATCCAGACTTGGATAAAATCATCTTAGATGCAGTCAGTTGGGTGATTAGAGCTCAAAATCGTGAACCCTTGGGTTATGATCCTAGTAATCCACATTATGGAGGTTGGGGTTATGGCCTAGATAACGCCACTTTAACTGGGTATTACTGGTCTGATCTCTCTAATAGTCAATGGTCGATAATCGCATTAGCTGCCGCGAGAGATATCGGTATCAATATTCCAGCCCAAACTTGGACTGCAGCTGAAACATTTGTTAGACGTTGTTTCACTGAAGTTAATCTGGAAGAAACATATTACGGATTTGCCTATCAACCAGATGGTGGTTGGGTCAACTCACGAATGAACGCAGCTGGTATTTGGTGTTTAGCCCTCATGGGTTATGACGACACTGATTCGGACATCAATGAAGCTCTTAGATACATGAATCATACTTGGATTGAACAGTATGTCGATGATTATTTCCATAGCGATGGTTATCGGTATTATGCCATCGTTTCTGCAGCTAAAGCCCTAATATTAACTGGCCATGATAAGGGTACAGGGTATAGCTGGATGTATCAATCAATCTATCAATTCTTGACCCGTCATGTCATTCGTGAAGCAGATGATCCTGATCTTTGGTACTGGGATAATACACGTGGTTCTGAGGATCCTGTGTATGCCACATTATTAGCTATTTTGAGTCAGCAAATTAGTTACGGTACTTTAGGTGAAGCAGCATTTATCAGTATCACAGTCCAAGGTAGAACACATTTGCATCTCTATGATGAAAACAGTCAGCATACGGGTTATAACTATACCCTAGCAACAAGTGATTCTAATGAGAATACCACATATAGTGGACCTAATAGTTTCCCCCAACAAGTGGTCGTAACGACACCCTATAAAGGATATTATTATGTCTACATATATTTAATTGATGATGGAGAATTTAATTTAACAGTTTCAGCAAAAACAACTACTGGACTAACGGTAACAGCTAAAAGTAATACTTTCTATGGCTTTAAAGGTGAAACCTATTATACTAGTTTTGTAGTAACTACCATATATGGTGTTAACATTGAACTGGATCACATAGTGAAATATGACGGTGATTTTATTGTCGTAGGCGATCCAGTCATTGTTGGACCCAATGACCTCTCCTTTACCGAAAATGACGGTCAAACCCACGAGCTAGTGTGGACAGTTCTTGAAATGATTCCTCCGATTGACTATACGATTCAAAAAGACGGAGTAGAAGTTACAACAGTGTCAAATTGGGATGGCAAAGGATCAGTCACGTTAGATGTTTCTGATTTACCAGATGGTGTCTATTCCTACAATTTCTCGGCTACAGATGCTTCTGGTCTTGTGTTGCATGATATCGTAACAGTGACAGTCATTGAGTCTGATATCACATATTCACTGAGTATTACGGATCCTACTGAAGGTGTAAAAATAAAGGGGACTTATCTCATCAAATGGACAGCAACTACGACATCTGCAGAATCTATGACATTCAAAGTAGAATACAAACTTGAAGATGATACTAGCTGGACTGAACTAGCGAGTGGTTTTGAAACCCAACAATTCGCGTGGGATACTAAAGAAGTTGATGATGGTGACTACACTATCCGAGTTACTATTGAGGGAACAACGGTTTCAGATGAAGTGGATATAACCATTGACAATGTAGTTGGATTAACACCTGGTTTTGATTTATTTACCATTCTTGGTGTGGTTGTTATCCTAGCATTTATTCGGAAGAAACGTTAAGCTCCTCACAACTTCTCCTCTCTTTTTTTTTTAAATAATCCTTTTCTGAACTCAAATATTTGAGTAACTAAGATGTCACTTGAGTATTCATATATTATTGACGTCTAGTTTGGTTAGGAAAAGAATTAGTAAGCTACAAATGTTTAATTAGATTAATAGATTCATATAATTTAGATTAAAATAAATCAAGGTACTAATACATTTGGATCTTTAATAGGATTATTTTCGAATTATGCCTTTTTTATGATATTTATAATTGTAAATACAGCATATTAATAATGATCTGAAAAATCAATTAATACAATATCTTCCGAGGAATAAAAATGTTTACAGAAGGAAAAATAGGGAATTTAAAAGTAAAAAATCGTTTTATTCGATCTGCAACAGCTGAGTTTGGGGCTAATGCAAATGGAACTATAACTGAACAGTATTTTGACTTGTATCGTCAACTAGCATTGGGAGAAATCGGATTAATAATTCAAGGGCATCTCTATATCATAGATGAAGGAAAAGCCCATGAGAAAATGGCTGGGATCTCTAATCAAATTCAGGTAGAACAACTCAAACGACTCGTGGAAGTAGTTCACAATTCAGATTCAGAGTCAAAAATAATTGCTCAATTAAATCATGGAGGTGTTTTTTCAACTAGTAAGAAGGTTCCCTCCATACGTGAAGGTAGAGAATCTGTTGAAATGACCGAGGATGATATTGAGGGAATTATTATTGGTTTTAAAGTAGCAACAAAACGAGCGAAAGAAGCAGGATATGATGGTGTCCAAATTCATGCTGCTCATGGTTATTTACTGAGTCAATTTTTGTCAAAAAGAACTAATACTAGGACAGATGACTGGGGAGGTTCTTTAGAAAACCGTGCTGCTGTCTTATTGAATAGTTATCACAGTATTCGTGAAGTTGTAGGATCTTCTTTTCCAATTCTAGTAAAAATGAACGGGGCAGATGACCCTACTGATGGTTTTCCACTCGAAGAAGGTGTTAAAGTATCTCAATGGTTATCTGATGAAGGAATAGATGCGATAGAAGTAAGTGGATCGAAATCTACACGAACACTTAAGGAAAAAGAAAATACATACTTCGTCCCTTTCGCACAGGAAATTAAAAAGCATATAGGGGATACTGTGGTAAGTGTCGTAGGAGGATTTCGATTTTTTAGTACAATGCAAAAAATAAGAGATGAATTTGCTGATTTCATTTCTCTCTCACGTCCCTTCATTCGAGAACCTGATCTTATTCAGAAATTTAAAAATGGGAAAAAAGTTGCTGATTGCATCACTTGTAATAAATGCTTCAAAGTTGAGGATATTGTAAAATGCCGGGCTGAAGAATAGTCTATAATTTTTAACTCTTAATCACTTTTTTTTTTAATTATTTTTTATGTCAATTTGTAGAAATAGCCAATGCGAAAACTATAGTTCATTATAAGGGATTAGAATCTAAATAATTTTTTAATTCAGCAGGAGAATATTGTAATAGGTTCCGAAAAAATCGATATGCTTTGGGATGTTTTCGATGGGAAAGTTGTAATTGTTCGACTGGAACTGTTGCCTTTCGTGCAAGAATTTGGAAGAAGTACTTTTCCTCACTTAACATCTGATTTCGGATGGAAGCCATAATCGCTTGACTTATTGTATGTGCATTAGAATGAAACTTCGGGTCCGATTCGTTCCATCCTTGTTCTCGTGTATATTCAGTAAAAATAAGAGGTTTACAGATGGAAATGGAAATAAATGACTTTATTTTTGGGAGAATTTTTCCAAAAGAAAGCGCCTCGTGAGAACCATGAATATACATTGGTATTACAGGAATTTTTCCATTAAATCGCAATATTATCCTTCCCACTCCTGATTTGACTTGGTTATCTATGTTATGATAATCATCTAAGGGAGTACTCGGTATTCGTTTCCCTTGAGGAGCGACAAGAACTGCTAAATTTTCATTCAGGAGCTTCAGAGTATAATCGAGAGCAGGAGCAGGGTTCTGGGGATAAACGGGATATGCCCCCAAATACTTGAGCAGGTAAAAGAATTTATTTTGTTCCATCACATTTCCATTAGTCATTAAACCACAGGCGGTCCTGTTACCAAAAGGATAAACTAACGCACTAGCGAAAATAAACGTATCCAAATGTGATCGATGATTGAAACAGTAAATTACAGGTGTTCCCTCAGGAAATTGATCTAAGTGTTCAAGTTTTTTGGCTTCAAATCGGAAATAGAAACGTAAAAATCTGGGTACGACTAATTTGGCCAATTGGTAAAACATTCGACGCGGAAAAGACCAGGAGCCTAGTGTATTGTCGGGGGGACGAAGACTCATCACGATTACCTCGTTTGGAGAGAGAGATATTGAAAATTGATCATTTTTCTAATAGGTATCCTACGCTTTGCTTGCCTAAATTAAGAAAAACAGGCTGTTGAGCGAATGAATTTCTTTTATTTTTGATTTATATCATGATTTAGAATTCTTTCATTTACACTATTATCTATGGTTCATTCTAAATCGAAAATTGGATAAGCAATATTGATAATATTCACTCTCCTCTTCTTTTCACCTACCGATTGCCGCGAAAATTAACTATTTAACCCGAATTTTTATAATAAGAACTGAATTAAAAAAAATGGAACGGTTCGAGGTGAAACTTAAAATAGCGCGGAATGGCTTATCTCTTATAGTTGTACTGCTAATTCTAATTTTGAGTACTTTAATTAGCACACAGTCCTCCATACCCGAAATTCAAGCGACTAAGGCAAATGGGGAATTGAAAAATCCCGATAAATTCATTTGGGAAACATTAGGAATTCCAAACAGCATTGATTCCTTAGATCCAGGCATCAACTATGAAACCCTTGGGAGTACAGTTATTGAGTTGATATATGAAACCTTAGTCGGATATAAGGGAAATTCAGTAGACGAGCTTGAAGGCAGACTAGCCACGGGATGGACAGTCTCGCCAAATGGACGAGTATATACCTTTAACCTTCGAAAGAATGTTTTATTCCACGATGGTGTTGTTTTTAACGCGTATGTGATGAAATATTCTATTGATAGAGCCATTCTTATGAACGATCCATGGGGTCCCTCTTGGATGATAGCTCAAGTCATCAAAGGAGGGTCGACTTATATGCAATATTTCAACCCTAATTATACAGAAGCGCAAGCTTATCTTGATGCAGGCGGAATTGTTGTGATAGATGATTATATCTTAGAGATCAACCTTGATTCTGCATATTCACCGTTTATTAATTCCCTAGCATTCGATATCGGAAGCGCTGTTTCCCCAAAAGCTATCATAGAAAATAAACCAAAAGAATACACATTGTTATATGGGGATAAAGTCTTTGGTATGTTTCCTCTTGATAGGTGGTTTCCAACCCTATCGGATTACACCAAATTGGGACTGAATATTGGCCATAATCCAAAGGATTCTGGTGTAGTCCCTGGATCGCATCGTTTGAGCGATTCCTATCATTTATGGATGAAGGAACACGCGATTGGATCTGGAGCATATAAATTGAAAGCAATAACTAAGGATTCTATCCTCCTCCAGAAAAATGAAAATTGGTGGGGATCATTTAGTTTGCACTCTGTCGAGGAGATTGAAATTAGATCTGAATTAGATGATGAAACCCGTTATCAAAATTTAATTAATGGAGATTCTGATATGGTATATGTAGAAAAACCTGATGCCTTTAACGTCATCACTCCGACAGGTGAGCCACTTTATGAAGGAATAACTACATTTACCGCTCCAACATCAACCACTTTCTTCCTAGGTATGAATATGAAGGAATCCTTACCTTCAATATTTCTGAATGAATCAGAAAATTCTTTGTACGATGCTAGTCTCCTGTCCCGATTTTCCAAAGGTGAAGAAAATGCTAGTCAAAATAATCCTTTTACATCGGTGATCTTCCGCAAAGCCATGGCTAGTGCTTTTGATTACTCGTTTTATATCGATAATATTCTAAACGGAATTGGCAAACAGATGGAAGGGATAATCCCCGAGGGAATTCTTGGTCATAATGATAACCTGAAAGAAAATGATCTTCTTCCTTCTTACGACTTAGAAACAGCCAGAACACTATTTGAGCAAGTTGGTTGGCGAGGAACTATCAATTTAGTGTATCCTGTTACGAACGAAGTACTTTCCTATTTATACTTATCCTTAGCTAATTCCTTAGTGATGTGCGATGTTGGAATAAAGGCAATTCTCCAACCCATGGACCAGGACCAGTATAATGAAGTCACTTGGGGTCGGGAAATTCCTCTCAATTATTGTGGATGGGCTGCAGATTATGCAGATCCAGACAATTTTGTAGCTCCATTTCTGCATGGACAATATGGTGTTTATGCATCCTTACTTTCATATGAAAATCCATCTTTGAACACACTGATCGAAGATGCAGCGATTGAACAAGACATTGATGTTCGTCGAGAAATGTACTATAATATTGAGGAAGTAGCCGCAAATGATTCCCTCTATATATATCTCAATCAAGATTTGAAATTAGTTGTATTCCGTGATTGGATACAGAACTATAATGAGAGTGGTTCCTTAAATCCAATGAGCTTTGCTCCAAACTTTCAACATATTGATAAGATGTACGCTTTTTATGATCGAGACATCGATGGTATGCCTGATATTTGGGAATTTAAAATGGGGCTCAATGCACAGGATCCAAGTGACGCAAAAATCGACTTAGATGGTGATTGGGTTCTCAATGTAGACGAATACAGAGGTGGGTCAAATCCTCGTAATTTTTGGAGTTTTCCAATAATCAGTTTTAGTATTTTTCATGTAGGATTGACGATTATTATTGCTAGTATAGCCCTTGCAGCTTTTATAGTCAAACTAAGGGAAGAAACAGAAAGAAGAAATTTCATCACGAGATTGAAGGCACCAGATTATCCTACTGCAGTAAAAATTCAAAAATTAGGTTTTACTGATTACATTGCATTAGTGCAAACCGAAACAGATGCAAAATCGTTAATAGAAAAGGCTAATGCACTTTATCTTCAATGTGAATTCTTGACTTCCATCCAGCAGTATGAAGCCGCTCTGGACGTGTTTGAGCTTTCAGAGAACGATAGAATGGTTGCAGAAACATCGTTTAGAATGGTTCTCCTCCAAAAAGAAACACAAATTCTATCCCCTGGAAGTCACATCCTTCAGCGCTTTCCAGAACCCCCATATAAAAATCCAGCCATTTTTGCTTTTCATCACATGATTCAAGCCCTTCTTGCTGAAACAGAGAAAAATTGGGGATCAGCAGAAAAAGAATGGGAAGCAGCGTTAAATAGTGAGGATTTAGATGTAGAATTTCAAGTAATCTGTCAGGGGGCTCTCGTTACATCTGAATTTAAAACCTGGTTGAGCAATCCTTCACCCATAACTAAGAAGAAATTGCTTACAATGCTGAATAAATGGCAAGATGATTGTGAAAACAACCAATATTACGCTCAACTATGTCAAGTATATCTGTTGAGAGCAAGAATTGACCTTGCATCATTCCAGTTTGATCAAGTCGAACATTGGATAGATAAATGCTTAAGAATTGCACAACAAGAGGATATGAAACTTTTCTATGATATAGCGATGAAAGAGTCAGTTAAATTCGAAAGACTTAGAAATAACATCAAATCAATCCTGAAACTTGATACTCAACTTTCATCTGAAGAACAGCACAAAAGAGTAGAGGAATATGTACGAGAAGCGCTTGGTATCAAAAAGGGTCAGAAAGATAATCAATGATCAGGAATAGCAGTTAAATATGAACAAACTGCACGATCGATTAGAATACGGTCAAGTTTGCTCTGTGAGGTATTACAATATGATTTTGTGCAGTAGGTTAAAGATTTAAATCCCGTAGAAGATAGAAGTTTATTCGTCTTGCATAGAATTAATTCTGAAATGGATCTAAAAGATGGTGAGTAATGTCAAATTTGGTTATTATTGATCTAGAACGTCATCGATCGATACTGGTTGATTTAAATGAAGAATTTTTTACATGGGTTTACACCGAAATAAAGACGAAATATAATATTGAAGTTCTTCCTACTAATGACACTAGTTACCGTGAATTTGCTGATGTTATTGTTCACGAATTTGCCTTTTTTACACCTCCAGAGGGAATTTCTTACCTTTTATATGTAGAGGAGGAGGTTGCAGGTATGGGTGCTCTTCAGAATATGAATAAGGATATTGGAGAAATTAAACGGATGTATATAAGGCAAAAATTTCGTGGAAAAGGATTAGGAAAGAGAATGCTGGAGCAATTACTGAAAAAAGGAAAGGAATTTGGGTTTTCTAGAATTTATCTCAATACAGCGCCTTTTATGAAAAGTGCACTTCATATGTATCGTTCTTTCGGGTTTATTGAAAGAGACGAATACGATGGATCTGAAATACTTGAAAAGATGAAACCCTTTTGGTTATTCATGGAAAAAGAAATTTAATCAATTTAAATAAGAATTAACCAGCTTTTTACCGATAGTACTATATTTTACTTTATCTAGCATCGTCCAATGGATTGGTATATACTTCTCCGATCTATATGTGCGAGAACTTTTTTTCTCTTGGATGAATGAAGATTAATATTATTCTACATCATTACTTATAAGTATGGCACCCAGAACGATTAAATCGTCCTCTTTAAGGGAAGTGGCAATTTTGACACAAAATGAAAACAGTAAATATGAAATTTATTCTTATAGATGGGTTGTTTTAATCCTTTTTATGTTTGTAGGAGCAATGACCCAGATTATATGGATTACATTCGCACCTATAATGAATGAAGTTGCTAGTTACTATAATGTTAACAGTGACACCATTTTACTATTAGCAGCTAGTTTTATGATTATATATATCCCCGTAAACTTTCCAGCTAGTTGGTTAATAGAAAAAAATGGATTGAAATGGGGAACTGGAATAGGAGTTATTTTAACTGGCGTTTTTGGCTTTCTACGAGCTTTTACGGGGTCTAATTTCATACTACTAATGCTTTGCCAAGTGATGGTAGCAGTTGGGCAACCTTTTGTTTTAAACTCATTCACAAAACTTGCCGTCAATTGGTTTCCTCAGGAGGAAAAGGTCACAGCCACTGGTCTTGGAACGATGGCACTTTTCATAGGAATTATCATAGCTATGTTTGTCACATATCCCCTCTATTCGCTATATGGCATTGAATTTGTGTTACTTGTTTATGGGATATTTTCCTTGATTTCTATGTTGTTATATTTACTACTTGTTAAGGATAAACCCCGGAAACCCCCCAATGAGTATATTCGGGATGAAACAGTACAATCAAAACCGTTTAAAGAACTATTTAAAAATCGTGATTTCAATCTCCTTTTAGTATTGCTTTTTTGTGGATTGGGTATTTTTAATGCATTATTGAGTGCTATCGATGACATTTTCATTCGATTTTCACCTGATTCAGGAATCATTGGTGGCTTAGTGTTAATAGGAGGTATTTTTGGTGCTTTTCTTCTTTCTTCGTTATCGGATAAATTGGGAAAACGAAAAATCTTCTTAAATCTAGCTTTAATCATTAGTGTCCCCTTATCACTGTTACTAGAATTTTCTGACATTTTTATTCTGACATTAATACTAGCTTTTGCTTTTGGATTCATATTAGTACCAGCATTACCAGTTGGGCTAACCTATGGAGCAGAAATAACTTATCCTATATCAGAAGAAATTTCGAATGGTATCCTAATGATGTTTGGCCAGTTAGGAGGGATTATACTCTTAATAATGCCAGATATGATTCTCTTTGCATTCGTTTTTGGAATAGCGGCTATTATAAGTCTCCTAATGAAAGATTCAGATGCATATCCGAGAAAGAGCGTTCATAGTGTGGAAGCTTAGACTTCAAAAATTCGAAAATTGTTTTTTGCTTTATTGATATTAGAATTTCAACTGCTATTGAAACACTAAAGCCGGATCTACTCCATTTAAGGCAATTGTAGCCTCATAATTAAGGTACTCAAGGATTTTGATGATATCTTTGATTTCGCCTTCGGATGTAGGTTCTTTCACTTCATTTGACATTTGTCTTTCAATTATACTTACTCCCTTATCATTTATAAAATTAATCACTGGGGCATAAGAAAAATTACCATATCCTTCCTTATTTCCTCACATCCTTTATTTGACTGTACCTGATGTAATTTTTCCTGATTTCAAATCCATTATACATATTAGATCTGTAATAAGTGATAAAGGATTTTCCACGGATTTTAGAGTATTTAGACCCGACTTAAAACAATTAAATTCCTAAATAACTCCTGCTTATGAGATTTGAAAGGAAAAGAGGAGAAAACTTGTTTTACTGTATCTGTACTCCATCTAATCCAGTCGCTAAGAGATTAAGAATTAAATGTTCTGTGAGAATATATGAATTAAAAGAACACATTTCACTCAAGGAGTAATAAAATTAGAGATGGTTATTTAACCACTGGCATAGATCCGTCAGAACGACTTCACGATCCTCTTCTAATTCATTATACACTTCGTGAAATAACCCCTTATAGATTTTTAAGGTGGAATCCTCAGCAGTTACATTTTCAAATAATTTCTCTGTTTTTATAATCAATGGATCTTTTCCACCTTTCTGAGCTAAAATGGGCATTTTTATTTCTTGAATTCTACTTTCTATAGTTTTCAATCCTTTAAATATTTCATTTCCTAATCTAGCAGTTATTTCATTTAATACATATGGATCATTATTATAGGCTTCTTTTACAGCGGGATCTCGTGACACTCCATCCGATAATTCATTTTTCACCTTAAATTTTGGTAATATTTTTGACATAGTTCTCGCTAATAGTATTGTAAACCAATTTACCCCTTCTCCTACCGCGCTTCCAGTCCCAGATAGTATAAGCCCTTTAAACGCGCCAGGATATTCTGCTGCGTATATAATTGAAATTATTGATCCCATAGAATGACCTAGCAAGAATAGTGGTATATTTCCTGTTTCTTTTTTCCGTATTACTCCAGTAAATTCCTTTTGATCATGAACGAATTCATCTACTGATTTTACGAATCCCCTTTGCCCTCCTGACTTCCCATGGCCTCGATGATCATCGCCATAGATGAGGTACCCTTCTGGGACAAGTTTGTTAACCACATGCATATATCGTCCTGCATGTTCGGCTAATCCGTGAACTAATTGTACAATTCCCTTGGGTGTTCCTTCCGGTCTCCAAACTTGATAAAAAATATCTATTCCATCACGAGTTACATATTTACTTTCTTCATGCT
>DXJL01000151.1 GCA_019057635.1 Candidatus Heimdallarchaeota archaeon | reverse complement strand
GAATTTCAGAATTACTCTACACTCGATAAAGAACGAGTAATCGATTCTTATTTTCAAACCAAAGATACAAATATTCAGAACATACTCCGTCCTTCACTCAATTCCCTAAAAACAACTCAATGGAAGAAGTTAATAGAGCAAATCATCCAACAACAATATTACACTAAAAGAAAACAAGTATCTCGACTTCTAGAAAATTTTGATGCAAAAACAATGGGTAATATCAGCAATTATTTAATAAAAAATAAGTATATTCCTCATATTGGTTATTTATACCAAAATTTTAATTATTTTCTTCCATTACTAACTACATCTCAACCTATTGAGTCAACAGTCTATACCAGGTTAGCCAGCTATCTGAAGATCCACTTTAAGGATCATTTTGAGGAAATAATACAAATTAGTAGTAAAATTTCTTTTCCTATGAGTATTATTGCTAGTGAAATGAGTAATACTGATATTGAAAAACTCGTTTCTAGGGTGGGATTCGAAAAAGCTCTAATCACCTCATGGGAAAAAGTGTTTTTACTTCGTCCAGATGAAGTATTACCTCTATTTTTAAACAAATTTGAGAAAATATCCAAAAAAAATACAGAGACGCTATTGACAATTACAAAGAAACTTATCGATATCGAAATCGTGACATTCTGGCAAAATTTCTCCTCTATATCAAGTAAAAGCTTACCTAAATATAAGATCTTAATAAAACATGCATTTAATAAGAGTATACCAATTTTAGGGGAGATTGTCATATCATTACCAAGGAATCATTCTTCCTACATACGGAAATATATCATCCCTGATTTTTCTACCAAGAGTAACCAGATGCTCTATGCAATACTCTCAATTCGGGACCCTGTATTGTTGGATCATAAGAACATAGAGCCTTTAATTCTATCAATTCTTGACTTAAACCCGAAAAAACTCCTGTATCTTGTATTGATTCGTCTTACCAAGCTTAATATTGATGTAAATTTGAGATTATTCGTTGAAAACCTCTTTAACCAAATAATTGGTAAATATCCAAGAGTAACTATCGAGAATATTGATGATCACAATCTTTCCTCTTTTGCAATCTCTGTTGGGAACTATACCAATAAATTATCAGAAAAGAAATTTGGAATCTTACTCAAATATATTATCCCTGGTCTTAAAACAAAATGTTTAAGACCAGTTCTTGTTGATCAATGTCTCTCACGTCTCAGAGGGCCAACAAATGATTATAAGCTGATTCGAGATATTATTACTAATGATCAGACAAAAAAATTCTCAAATGAAGGTCAAGCTCTGTTATCAGCTCTCATAAAGCAAGCTGTAGGGAGATCAATAGAGGACGATATCAGAATATTGACCATATTGAATAACTCGCATTTATCTATACGTGAGTCCTTACTCAGTGCATATTTTACTAAACTACCTCAAAACTCATTAGATTACGTCCTTTCAGATCCTTCAATCAATATCTCCGAAGATTCTACTATTCGTGCTTTAACAACCCGATTTGCTAAAAGACCACCTTCTGAGCCAGAAAAATACTACATCTCTTTGTATCAACAATCACAAAGAGCAGAGATAAAACGCGCTATTTTACCGTTAATAGGAGAGTACTGTTCATGGATAAATTTACCATTTCTCATGGAGCTACCTGAACAGGGAGAATTCGAACAAGAATATTCTTTGGCAATAAAGAAATTTATCAAACGCTTCGAGATTGATTCCCCACAAACAATATTCCACATGTGGAGTTCAGGTCTAAAAGAAATCTATAAAAAAACTCTTAAAACAACTACAGAATTGCCTAAACAATCTAGTTATCAATCTAATTGTCCTAAATGTAATAATCCTGTTTTAGAGAAACAAAAAAATTGTGGATTCTGTACTCAAAGACTAACATGTGTTATTTGCCTTAAAAGTGTCGTAACAACTACCGATGTTGATTTAGTTGAATGTACGCAATGTTCCAGCTTTTTTCATCGCCGTCACTTACTTCAGAGTGTTAAGATTAGGAACGAGTGTCCAATATGTGGTGTACGATTGACCGAGCGAGGAGTAATCTCATTGCCCCAAGTTCAATTCCGTTTCCACTAGGGATAAAAATGCCTCCAGGAGCTCGTGGTGTAGTTTAGGGAATGGTATGCAAAAAAGAAAAAAAGAAGATTTAAAATTCATCCCCCCGGGGAACCATGAGAAATGGAATCCTTCCATGTGAGATCCCAGAGATCCTGTTCAGTGAGAGTTTCTTTTTCTACAATTATTTTATGAATCTTCTTTAAAAGAGCGTGATGCCGTATTTCATCATTAAGGATATACTTAATGATCAGAGTTTCACTTTCTCCTTCAAGAGTTTTAAGTAATTCTTTATATGTATCGATAGCTTGTTGTTCTAGTCTAATATGATCTTCTAAATTCTTTTTCAATTGATCAGTTACTTTTTCATCAATTAGTGGATTAGAACCCGTTTCAGCTGCGATTAAAGAAGTCAATAATGAGGCATGCTTAGTAGAATCACTAGCTATTCCCTCAATCAATTTTTTCACCATATTATTCTTAAGTTCTTTAACTGCCGCATGGGCAGATTCAACAATTTCTTTTTTTTGTTGTATTTGCTTTTTAAAGAATTCAACACGTTCCATATGCACTTTTCTTCCATTAGTGGGTTATATAATGAAGAACACTAAACCGAATATAGTTTTTTTGGAGAAAGTACAGTCAAATATACTTGTAGAGATATTAAAGAAATAAGGAGAAAAAGATAGATAATTTAATCTAACGTAAATAAAGTAAGAAGAAAATTAATATAACTATTTTAAAGGTACATCGGGGAATGCCACAATTCTGCACATGGAAGATTCTAATTCTATACCTCGAAGTGGGAAGCAACCGACCCAAGTTCTTTTATTTGTCAGGTCAGGATCATCTGGAATCCACAAATTTTCAGCGTGGATAACTCCTTTGGGAAACAATTCAAGATGCATGATCTGATAAAATTTGGATGGTGGGAACATAGTATCCCAAGACTTTACCCCATATTTGGTTACTAATTTTTCCTCAGCTTCAATAAACGATTTAGGATGCCAATCACGGATAATAGTATTCATTGGATGGTCAGCGGAGCCACAATCAACCCCAATCCACTTGAAATCCATATCAATTGCCCATTTAGGAAAATCTGCATCTGGGCCTGGATGTTTGACAAAATAGCGTAATTCATCACTCTCGGGTTGATCCCAAGAATAGCGTTGATAACCAGTTTTGATTAGTAAAATGTCACCTTTCTGTATATCTGCGCGTTCCTTCAACATTTCAGGTGAATATAGATCATAATCGGTCATAACGTCAGATAAATCGACAACAACACCAGGACCACAAAATTCTTCTAGATCCATTTGACCTATCGTTCTACCAGCTGCAAAAAAATGGATTTCTCCATCAATGTGAGTGCCCACATGATTACTGGTTTTTATTATTTGGCCATTTGCACCTTGTCCCATATGTGCTCCAGCAATACGTTTAAAGTATTGTAATTGTAAAGGCATATAACTAGGCCAAGGAGGGGTATGAATTGACAAGCGCTGAGTTAAATCTATCGTTCTAAAAGTCATTTTTATCACAGTTTACAGTAATTAGAGTAGAAATTAGATGAGAAACGAGCAGAACATAAGTTCATTTGTTTTATTATTTCAAAAAAAATGAAAAAATCCAGCAGAAAATGCTGGAATAGTTTTATTGCTCTTAATGAAGAGTTAAATTTAATTTTTTGTTAAGTTAAATCTATAACTCTTCGAAATAAACTTGACATGACCAGATTTTTCGAGTTCTTGAACCATTTCAAATTCTATTCCTGAATCAGCTTCGTATGTTGCTGATAAATGTTTTTGAGTTAGATCAAAGGCTTTCTTTGAAATATTAAGCATTAGGAGTTTCCAAGCTAATTCCTTCCGTGGCCTGTAGAAAGTAAATTGAACACTTGGATTTTGATTTTCTTCTGCGCGAATTGCTCCTGCTGCGACAATTAAATCGTCTTCAAAAATTAAAATCATCTTCAGAGGATTTCGTTGAATGTTTTCGTAATATCTTTTTAGTTGTTCTTCTTTTGGAAAAGCTTCTAATGATGTTTCATCCAATCTCCCGAGCTCCATAAGAGCGGCCATATCCGTTTCATCAGTTAAATCTCCTTTCCGAATAGTAAATTTTTCTTCCCCTTCTAATTCGAGTGAACCAATATTGTAACGGTAGGTGAGATATTTTCTATCGACTATGAAGTCATGAGATTTCAGAAATGCGATTTCTTGTTTCATCTTGGATTGATAAACTCCACCAGCAATAACCTGATGATCAACACCTTTGTTCTTATCACGATCAACAACATAATCGACGACATCTTGAAAAAGTTTATCTTGGACCTCAGTCGGGCAATTTTCCGTAGCATGGGGAAAACTAACTTCTGTAGCATTATAACGATTCATATAATGTGATTGAACATACGCTAATGGTGTACCATCTTTTGTAAAAGCATATCTGATTGCATTGACATCAGGTGCATCATTTTTGTTTCGAGTTTTAATTTGCTGCACGACTTCTTCAACTGTTGGTACTGGATAATCACGATCTGGTATGCGTTTTTGAGCATTAACATAAATCTCTGCTTGAATCTCCTCTAATCCCTCATTAGGTTGAAATTTACGATATTCTACTTCCATTTATATCACAATATCATTCCAATTTTTGGACTATATAAATTTTTTTGGAATGTAAACAAAATTTAGAAACAAACGAATCATGCCACTATCTTTTTAAGGAAGAGGGAGAGGCTTACTCTCTAATCAATATTCATTTCTCGTTTTAATTTCTTCATTGATTTTAGTAACCTATTATGTTTGTCGTAATAGAGATGAAATTTACTCCCTATGTCTGGAATGATTAGCTATAATGACGAAGCAAGGAAAACAAGTGCTTGTAATTGGGGAAAAAGCTTCTCAAGTACGAACTTTTTGTGAAACATTGTTTTCATCTGTTATGACTAAAAAAGTTGGTAAACGCATTTACATCCGTACAGGAAAATGGAAGGGAGACACTTTAACATTTCTACCTCTATCGGGGCATATTACGAATATCGATACTAAAAAGGGATTTGGATGGGGTGAATGTCCCCCGATTGCACTCGTCCAGGATCCTAAAGCCCTTGTTGTTAAAGAAAACTATGAATTTCGAAAAATCATCAGAGATTTGGCCAGTAAAGCGGATGAATTGTGGTTAGCCACTGATCCGGATTCCGAGGGAGATAATATTGCTTTTGAAGCATATAATATAGCAATACGATCAAATCCTAGGTTAAAATCGAATACACGTCGTATTTGGAACTCTTCTTTAACGTCAGTAGAAATTCTGAGAGCATTTAATCAGCTAACTTCTTGGTCGGTCAATTCAGCCTTAGCTGTTCAGGGACGTCGCACAATTGATGCATGGGTAGGATTTGCGGGCACTCGTGAGGTTACCATGACCGCACGTAAAGTCAGAAAAGAAAGAGGGCTGGTTTTATCTGTAGGTCGTGTCCAATTACCTACCCTCAAGTTGATCGTTGATCGAGACAATGAGCGAACAGCCTTTCTTGCTCAACAAAAGTACAATATTCTTGCGGACCTATTAGACGATAGTAGAAAGGAGGTTCTTGTCTCTGTACAACATGATCACTCTCCATTCACGAAGGGGGTGAAAGTACAGACGATTCTTGATAAGTTACAGAAGTCAACATTAGCAAAAATCACTTCATTTCAACGAAGACAAATTCATATTCCTCCTCCTCGTCCAATGAATACGACTGATGCTATTGCGCTCATATCACAGAATTTAAAGGTAAAAGCCGAAGAAGCACTATCTTTTCTGGCAACTCTTTACCAACAGGGATACATTTCCTACCCCCGAACAGAAAACAGAAAATTCAAGGACAACTTTCCACATAAAGATATCCTGATTAAACTCCAAAAGCATGATCCTTACAAACCTTTTTTCCAACAAATTAAAAGTATGATCCAAGTCAGGACAAATGGTCGTAAGCAAGGAACAGAAGATCATGATCCGATTCACCCCACGGGAGCGATTCCTCAAATCGGGACTAAGATTACTCCCACTCACTTGAAGAGTTGGACATTTGTTGTTCGTTGGTATATCGGTATGTTTATGGACGATCTTCTTCAGCAGCGTGGAACGGTTAAATTATCCATAAAAGAAGAACCATTCAGTCAAAAGTATCAAACCACAGAGTCATTTGGATGGACTGAGGCAATGATTTGGAGAAAACCTCGCGAAACTCCATCTTTTTCCTTTGATAAGGGTCAAATTGTCCAAGTCCGAAATACTCGGTCAGAAAAATTCAAAACTAAACCACCTGCACGTTGGGGAGATGCAACACTCATAAAACGGCTGGAAAAACTTAAAATTGGTACAAAATCCTCCCGTCCTGAAATCATCAAAAAGTTGGAAATGAGAAAATATATTAAACGTCAAGGAACGTCATATGAGAGTACACTCACTGGAAAAAACCTTATCAAAATATTTGATTCAATTTGGCCTGATTTGGTAACACCTAAGTTCACTCGGCAAGTTGAAATCCGTATGGATGAGGTAGCTACTGAAAAATATTCGTATGAAACAATGTTAGAAACCATCCGTATCGAATATATTTCACTTCACAAACAATTACTTTCACAGCTCCAAGAACTACAGGTTCTATTGAAAGAAGCATTTTCAGGTTTAGGTACAAATAGTAGTAAAAAATCTGCTTTCAAATCCTCTCAATATAGACGAAAATCTAAATCCAATGATTCTTCTTATCCTTGTCCAATATGTACTGGTGGTACCCTTCACGAAAGAACCAATTCGCGTACGGGGGAGAAATTTTACGGTTGTTCTCAGTATCCAACTTGTAGCTTCACAAGCCCACGTATTAAAATGAAGAATCAAACGTTTGGGCCAGCTGTTTACAAAAAATGAACAATTCCATCTCTGATTTACGAATTGCACTATGCTTGACTCTCGCTGTCAATACCAGTACCTTTTTGTAACCACCTATTTTCATCGATAGATGAGTTAATTCCCCTAATTTTCAGTAAGAGGTACACAGGTGGTCAAATTATTAATGACAATTCGAGTTGCAGAGAAGCGAATGAATTCTGTAGGAGTAGATGTCGGAACAACTACTTCTCACTTAGTCTTTTCGGAATTAGTTCTCAAAAAGGATCCATCATCCAATACCGAGAAATTTCATGTTTCAGAGCGTATAATCAAATATCGTGGAGATATATTTTTCACTCCCCTACTTCCTTCCAATGAAATCGATATAGACCGATTACTTCCAGATCTTCTAAGTGAATACAAAAAAGCTCACGTTGATCCTGCTACCATTGATTCTGGGGCAGTCATTATTACTGGAGAATCTGCAAAACGGAATAATGCTGAAAAAATAGTAAAATTTTTAGCTAAAGAAGCTGAATTAGGCAATTTTGTCGCAAGTACAGCTGGACCGAATTTTGAATCAATGATCTCTGCATACGGCTCAGGTGCAGTTTCTTTTTCTGCAACCCATGGTAAAAAAATTATTCATTCGGATGTTGGCGGAGGAACTTCAAATATTGCTGTTATTGAAAATGGAATTATTATTGCAACGGCGTGTATTAATGTTGGTGGTAGATTACTTGCATTCGATGATGCTGATGAAATTTTCCGTTTGGAACCAGCAGGAATACTAGTATTAGAAGCATGCAATCTTTCTCAAAGGTTAGGTGATAAGCTAACTCTGAAAGAAAAAACACTTGTGAGTGAAAAGTTGGCTCATTCACTTTTAGAGGTTTTAAAAGGAGAAAAACTTTCTAATCTTACCCAAGAACTTATGATGACTGAAAATCTTCCTCTTGACAGTTATAGTAACAACCCTGCCGTCAGTTTCTCAGGAGGAATTGCTGAATACATTTATCAAAAATCTGAACAAGAATTTAATGATCTTGGTAAAATATTAGGAACAAAAATTCGATCTCTCTTAAAAAAACATGCTTTTGAGCGGATTGAACCTCCAGAAAAGATACGAGCAACTGTTATTGGTGCAAGTGGGCATACATTAAATGTAAGTGGATCTACAACATTCATTTCAAAAGACCGGAGTAAAATTGATCTTCCAATCCGTAATTTACCAGTAGTACTTCCCCAAATCGATCGAAATCAATTATCAATCGATTATGTCGCACACCAGATACAAAACTCACTGAAGAGATTGGATATTGTAGAAGGGGAAAGTAAGTTTGTTCTTGCGTTCATTGACCCTGTTCGCTCTGTTTATGATAAATTGACAATTTTTTCACAAGGAATTGTAAAAGGATTACCCAAGTCTGTTCAGGAAGACAAACCTATCTTTCTAGTATTTCAAACGGATATCGGAAATTCTGTTGGTAATGTATTGAAACGAGAAACAGGTATTACGAATGAAATTCTTTCTCTGGACGAAATTTCGGTAAAGGAAGGAGATTTCATTGATTGTGGGAAGCCACTCTTTGAAGATCGGGTTTTTCCAGTTGTTATTAAGTCACTGATCTTTGGTTAACCAATGTAAAATTTTATTTTAACTACCCAATCAACTATACGTAAGGTGAATTGACGCTTTTGAAAGTTATAGGTTTGATTTCAGATACCCATATTCCATCACGGAGTGGAAAATTACCACAATCAGTACTAGCAGCGTTTAAAGACGTCGATATGATCCTACACGCAGGTGATTTTGAAAAACTTGATGTTGCGGATACTTTGGAAGCGATAGCTCCTCTTAAAGCTGTGTATGGGAATATGTGCAGCTGGGAAGTGAAACAAAAATTCCTTCCAAAACTAACGTTTAAGGTGGAAGAGCTTGAGATAGGTTTGACTCATGGTAATGGGGGTTCATCAGGTTACATTTCAAGGGTACAAGATCTTTTTCAAAATGATAACCCCCATATTATAGTATCAGGACACACACATCATCCTACAGCTGAAATTAGAAATGAAATTTTAATGTTAAATCCTGGTTCACCAACTGATAAAAGATTTGCCCCCAAAAATACTGTGATGATTTTAAACATTGACAAATCTAATTATGAATATAAATTCGTCGATGTTTAAAGCAAACCATTCTTGTAACGAAATTAAGGATAATCTCTTGGATCCCAGGTTACTGAATAATCCTGATTCAATAAATCTAGTTTCTCCATATCCTTATGAGAAAGGTTAAAATCAAAAACATTGATATTTTGTTCTAAATGTTGTTTATCAGCACTTTTTGGAATAGTTGGAACATTGTGTTGTAAGCACCAACGAATGAGGATCTGTGAAGGAGATTTTCCATACTTATCTCCAATTTCTTTTAATGTTTTATCTCCAAGTTTCTGGCCTTTTGTTAATGGGCTATACGCTTGCAATTGAATTTGATTATCTTCGCAATACTTCAGAAGAGCTTTGTTATACAGCCAAGGATGAAATTCAACCTGATTTATTGCTGGAATAACCGAACACTTCCGCAAGAGTTCTTCTAGATGATTGATCATGTAATTACTGACTCCAATCGCTTTTACCCTCTCAGTTTCTAACAATGATTCAAGTGCATCCCAGGATTCTAACCTTAAATTAGCAACAGGCCAATGGATTAAATATAGATCTATATAATCCAAACCAAATCTATCCATGCTTTTCTCAAATGCCGAGAGAGCGTTTTTGTATCCCTGATCACTATTCCAGAGCTTAGATGTTATAAAAAACTCACAACGAGAGATGGTACTAGTCGAAATTGCCTTTCCAACCTCTTTTTCATTTCCGTAAAGGCTGGCGGTATCAAATAAACGGTACCCCATATCTATAGCCCATTGAAATACCTGATTAGCTTGACTGGGTCTTATCTGATAAACTCCCAAACCAAGATAAGGAATTTCTCTCCCGTTATTTAATAGAACTTTGCTGGTAATTTTCATGTAGAAGTCTTCCTGATCAAATTGAGGTGAGATTTTTACCCATAGACGACTAACACTAGCTAAAGAGCTGTAAAAGAAAAAAGAGGAGGAAAAATGAAAAGGACGATTCCTTCTAATTACTCTACTTCACCTAGGGTGGAGATGCAACAACTCCTATAAAGAGCCATAAAAATGCCATTGCCATCAGCATAGATGCAAGTTTGAAGATCCAAAAAGTTCGTGCCTGTGTTGGTTGTCTCAGATTTTTTACCGATTGCCATATCATATAGATAGTAAATCCAAATAAGGGCAATAAAAGCAATAACCGAATTTTTAATGCAATTCCTGTCAATACAATCAATATTGTACTGAGAATTGCTGATAATGTTATAACTTGTATAGTCTGAGATTCGCTCCGAATCACTGGCCACATTGGTATTTGCGCTTTTCGATAACCTACTAAGTTTTCAGGGAGTAATGCAAGAGTTAGAATATGCAGAGGTATCCAGCATAAAACGAATAAACCCATCAAAACACCAGGAAGTGTTATCGATCCAGTGGCCGCAGTGGTTCCAGCTAGTGCTGGTAAACCACCTGCAACTCCACCAAAAATGATAGAAAATCGAGTTCTACGTTTTAATATGACTGAATATACAACAACATCAAAGAAGGCACCAAGAAATACAACCACTGACGTCAAGTAGTTCACAAATATCGCAATTGCTAAAAGACCTGCAAATGTAAAGAGGAAGCCATGTCGAAGAACCGTCCCAGGTGATATTTTTCCCATGGGTAGTGGGCGATCTTTTGTTCTTTCCATTAATGCGTCAATATCTCGATCAATATACATATTCAAGAGTGTACTTCCCGAGATTGCAAAAAAAATCCCCACAGTCAACCACAAGAATACATTCAAGTCGAAAGTAGTCGACCATGCACTAATTAGGTAGGCAAATAGGCTTGTGTATACCAACAAGAATGTCTGCTTTTTTTTAATTAGTTCTCCATAAAGAAAAAACGGTGTGGTCGTGGTAGTAGCTACAGTTGCTTGTTCGTATACCTGTAACTGATCTGGGGAGTCAGTGTTCGTCATAAAGGTCAATCGATCCTTTTCTAGTATGCACTTTTGTTATTTACTCTGGCCATTTCTTGACATCATGTCTACCTTTTGTTATCTGAATTAACTGGTGGAAGCAGAAAATTGTTATTACGATAATAAGAAGCATGATTCCAAGATCCATTGTAAGTGGTAACCAATTGCCAAACCCGAATAATTCTTGGTTCGCCCAAAACTCTCTAACATCTACATATTTATTCAAGTTCACCGCCCAGTCTTGATCAAAGTGGGGATAATACAAATATATCATTCCAAAACCAAATGCGACAATATTACCTGCAAATGCCAGCCAACCCATCACCTTTCGGGCAGTACCCTGTATATCTAGGACATCAGTCAGTAGAAGTACCAGCATGATTGCCGATAATGTGGCTAAGATGTGCCAATGACCCCTTGCGACTGTGGTTTCAACTGCTAAGGGTCCATCTCGAAAAGCTACAATATCAAGCACTTTTGAGAACGGAGAAGCTCCTTCAGGATCAGTCGGTCCACGGAGACTGAGGGCTAGGAATATTCCGCCAAATGTCATTACGAAATTTACCCAAATTAATTGAAAGTAAAGCGTAAATTTCACAGGGTCTTTGAAAACTGCCTTAGACCGAGCAATCCACGACGCAGATTCATAGTTATCACCAAGAAATTCTTTACTCATTTTATTCCAGCCCGTTAATGCCAAAATTAGGCCAACGGTCACAAGAATGGCAGCTCCAACATAAATCAAGTAATGCATATCAAAAGGAAAAACGATCACTGAATTAAAAGTAACAGCCCAAGAACCTATTGACATAATTAACATACCTGGCATAGCAAGAATCATCGAGATTCGATACCATTTTCCTTTTTGGTCTGGTACAGTATATCGATAGAGAACGAGTAAAATAACTACATCAATAAGTGCTAACATAACGTGTAAATGTGCTTTAATTCCATCTACGAAGAGTTCTGGGTAGGTAACATGGTCATAAGGTCGAAGGAAATACTCTGCAAGTAAAGGAAGTAAACCATTCCCGAAAAAGGATCCTATCGCCCCTCCAAGAATAACACTCAGTAAAAGACAGAAAGTTAGGAGTGTCAGTGCGGATTGACCTAGGACAACGTTTCGACTGTTGTCCGCATCTCGTTTCGGAAAGGATTTGGTTGGAAAAACCCCAAGCAGAAGCATGATTCCGGCATAGAAACATAATGATAGCCCAACTAAGTATAGACCATGTAAAATCCATTGATCAGGAAAGATATATGCAAACAATATACCGCTGGCTGAAGTTAAGAGACTTCCAAAGAATATGGGCCATTTTACTCTTGATTTGAACTTTTCACGGACATCCATTAACATTAATACAAAATATGTGCATACTGCAACAACTGGTACTGCTATGCTATGGTAAAGTATTATAATGCGGCCTGCTCTGTCAACAGCCTCAGCAGATAATGAGATGGGCAATAAAGGTTGACCGAGTATAAGTTCTATTGGTTCAGAAAATGTAGATAAAAATAGTACTATTACAAAAAGCCAAACAACCGTAAAAGTAATCATACCTTTGTAGGTAGCACCGTAATTTATCTTTCTCTTTAACCAATCCATTTTTGAGTCAGAAGAATTTTCTACATTCATTGATTATTCACCTAAAATAATTCACTTATTACAGGTATTTCCACTTTCCATTTTGATGGAATACCGATCCCGAGAGCAAAGAATACTCCTACGACGAGTAATAAGAACGGTAAGATATCAAGAATATCCTCAAATGGCAAAATTGCTTCCATTCCTTCTACTGTTGCGAAGGCGAGCAAAACGCCACCAAATGAAATCAGTAAACCACCAATTCCAAAGAATATACTTGTCCATTCTGTTTCTTTAGTAAATGCTGTGTATACTGGCAGAAATGATATTATCACCCCAGAGGGAATGTGAACACCCATTAAAACAAAGGATGCAAAGTCTAGCTCCATTAATTTAATGACTGCTAAAATAGCAATCAATACTAGAGCATATATTGCATAATAAAATCCATATTGTTTCTCTTCAAAGACTGCATAAAGAAGTCCTATAGCTAGTCCTGCTGGGATTAATGCAGCCACAGGAGGGACAAGTGGATTTTCTAAAGTATCAGTCCATCCAAGGAAAATAATCAAAACCCCCGAGATAAAAAGAACTAAAAAGCTAAGTGCCCAGGCTAAATGATACATTTTCTTGGAAGCAAGGTATTCCTTCAGTAGTAAGAGGGCTAATACAATAGCCACAATACCTACAACTAGAAGCACAATTGCTCCTATCAAATCAGTTTCTAGTAGTGACTTACCAGTTTCTAGCAGTGTCATGTCTTTCAACTCAATATTTCAGTTGTTAGAATCATTCTTGTGCAATAAGTTAAATTTTTTTGAGATTTTTACACACGAACTTCATATTACTGAGGCTTCTTTTATAATCTTTGCGTGAATCAACGAAACAAACGAAAGCAAGAAAATAAGTTTTCGGGAATAAAAAAGTAAGTCAGTAGCGAGAAAGTAAGTAGCTAGATAGTTGAAATGTATCCAACAAAGAATCCGTTATCTTTTGTATATAGTATTACATTATGGTAAGCAACTTACTAAAGACGATATATTTATAATGGAAGAAAGCTATTACTCGGATGACTGATCAATTTTTGTGGAACACCGCTATGAATGAAACAGAACCTGATGAATGTGCAGCTAGCCTTGCCATGAAAATATTAGGCCGTAAATGGACATTATACATCATTTGTGAATTATTGATGTGCCAAGAACTTTATTTTAGCCAATTACAGGAACAAATCCTTGGCCACTATAATGAGAAGATATCTGCACGTGTTTTATCAGAAAGTCTAAGTCGGTTAGAAGAACATGGGGTTGTTAACCGACTTGTTCATAGTGAAAAAATGCCCATTCGTGTTGGTTACTCTTTGACTGACAAAGGAGAAGATTTCGCTGTTATTTTTAGTGTTTTGAAAGGTTGGGGCGTTAAATGGGGTGGCATAAAGGTTAAGAAATGTAGAAGCTTCGCTTGTATACATAATGCAGTCCCAATCATCGATATTGATACCGCAAAAGAGCTTTTTCAAATTCAAGAATGTGACTAGTAAATCTTCCAGTCGAAAAAAAAAGAGGTTTAGAAAATCATTCGATCTTCTAAATCCAAAGGAGAAACTGTTATCCTTTATGCTTTTGTAGACGTAGGTTTAGGAGTATAGACAATGTTTAATATTTGACCAACGAATCGTAGAATTATTCCAAGCACGATAGAGGATAAACCAACATAGTACTGGAATGCTTCCAGCCAGTTACCAGTATACATGTATACGTCAGCATTTATTGGATGTGTCATTGGCATAAAGATAGGTTGAACAATTAACAAAGCCCCGAAACTTAACACTACTAGTGCAAAATTCGCCACCTGTGAACCGAGACTTCCGCCAACAGCTCCACTTTTTTCCGCCATGTGGGTTGAAAGATTACTTCTCATTTTGGGTAGCAATAATACTAGGAGTATGATCACATTTCCTATGGCTCGGAACCAAGAAGGCGTGAATTTCATTCCCGACTCACCATAGCTCGCCCAATCTTCGTAAAATAATAACCAGGAGGGAATAGCCCCACTAAAGAATCCCAAGATACAATTAACAATGGAAACTTTATAGAACCATGATTTTCCTGATTTTAATGCCCAATATAGAACAACCCATAATATACCTACTAACCACGTAACAAAATAGCAAATAATCCAGACCATCTGATAATCTTCTACAATGGAGAAAGCAGATACTTTCCACCATCTGGCATCAAACGTTACACAGGTAGCTCCAATTCCAGAGATAATTCCGATAGCTGCACCTAAAGCCACTAATATATAAAGACTTTTTATTGACTGAATCTTTTCTAATATACTCAATTTCCATACTATCCATTTTTAGTCTTAAATGAATCTCAGCGTTTGACTCGATAGCTGAGTTTAGACACAACGATTTTCGTAATCCCAGTTTTATAATGTGTCGTTATCTTTGAGTAACCTTCAATTTCCTCCTATCCAAAAAAAAAATAGGATTTTCAAGGAGAAATAACGGAAATAAAATTAGCGAAAAAAGGTTGTGAAAAGACTATGAGCTCAAAATTTCCATTTAAGACAGATTCTCTGTATTTTCAATATAGTGTAAAAGATATTGAACGAGCTAAGAATTTTTATGTCGAAACATTTGGATTTGAAGTGGTTTGGGATGGTGGTAGTGAAGTAGGATGGTGCGAACTTAATTTACCTGTAGAAGGTACAAAATTGGGATTAAATCTTCTCCCTGAAACAGCTAGTTTGGTTCCAGGATCAGGTGTCCTAACCTTCGATGTAACTGATCTGGATGAGGCTAAAAAACTGTTAGAGGAAAAAAATATTCAATCAGATGATATTATTGACATACCAGAATTGGTATCTTACTTCAATGCAGTTGATTCTGAGGGTAATAAGATTCAATTTGTAGGAGAACCAAGAATTAAGTAAGAACCCTATGAATTCTTAATCTTTTCTTGAGCAAGTAAAGCTGCATCAATAATAGGCTGATAACCTGTGCAACGGCAAAGATGTTTTTCGAGAGCTTTATGAATCTCCTCTTTTTCCGCATCAGGGTCAGCTTGTAATAGAGCATATAATTCCATAATATATCCAGGGGTACAGAACCCACACTGGACGGCAGTGGCTTCAATAAATGCTTCTTGAATTGCATCAAGAGTAAAATTACTCGATACGCCCTCAATCGTGAGAACTTCGGCATTTTCTAATTTCTTGGCTTTTGTAATACAGCTTTTAACAGCTTTTCCATTAACAACAACTGTACACGCCCCACAGTGGCCTTGGCTGCAGCCATTTTTGGTTCCTGTAAAAGAGAGATGCTCACGAAGAATACTAAGCAAGGAGTCAGACGGATCAACAGAGAAGGTGTAGTCTTTGTTGTTTATTATTATCGTCAATTCCATTTTATTTTTCTCCTGCTTTCAATGCATTTAGCATCCGTTCTTTAGTTACGGGAATACTGGTAAAAGAAATGCCAGTAACCCTCTGTATTGCATTCAAAATGACTGAGGGAGGGCCTAACGCAGGATGTTCTGCAATAGGACGTGCGCCAAAAGGCCCATCTGGTTGAGGGGTTTCAATAAAGATACAACTAAATTTCTCTGGCATGTCAGACAGTCG
>DXJL01000150.1 GCA_019057635.1 Candidatus Heimdallarchaeota archaeon | reverse complement strand
ATTTATTATATTCTGTCTACCCATTTGATCCACATAAAATTCAGTATATCCGCAATCAACACAACTATACGATTCTAATGTCGCAGTGGATAAACCTGGAAGGTCAACCTTGGAATGACTTCTATCTGCATGAACTCTATGGGGACCAGCTATTGTTGAACTATTACATTTAGGGCAAGTTAGTGAAATTATCATATTCCTCACTCACCACATTCAAGGAATACTTTGAATAAAAGATTTAGCTTACCCGAAGAATTCTTTTGGTCTTGTGTTAATGGCTTATAGAAATTTTAAAGAGAAAAAGAAGGAAATCAAAAGCCACCCATGGTTAACGCCATGATAGCCTTTTGAACATGTAAACGGTTTTCAGCAACATCATAAATGCAGGAACGAGGACCAGAAGCGACATCATCTGAAACTTCATGGCCCCTATCAATCGGCATGGGATGGGTAAAGATCGCATTGTTGGTTAATGACATCTTCTTACTATCACAAATCCAATCTGGGTATTTTAATGCCTTTTCAATCTCTTGTTGTTTCAAGAGTTCCCCATTCTGATATGCTTCTGAAGACATCCAATTACGGGAATACACAACATGGGCCCCTTCGTAACCTTTGGTTAGGTGATTGGTTGTCTCAAACTGAGCCTCATTCTCGTTACAGTTTTCCTCTGTCCACTTAAGTACTTGAGGATCTAAATTGTATCCCTCTGGATTTGCTACGGTAACATCCATGCCATACCGAGAACCAATAAGCATTGCCTCTTGCACAGAACACCAAGAACGAGCCAACGCACCATGACCCCATGCAATAAGAAGTTTTTTACCGTTCAAAGTTTTCCAATCAGGTGGATACTGTGGCCCTTTATGGAACCATTCTGACCAGCCCATTACATCAGCAAGACCTTGACAGGGATGAAATGTATCATGAGCCATAGAAATGACTGGAATTGATGACCACTTAGCATATTCACGAAGTAATCGTTCCCCTTGACCATACTCACTTACCTTATCTTCCAAAATACGAATACCTAACCCATGAGCATATCTACTCATGACTTGTGCTGCATCTTCAACCGTTTCTCCAGCAGTTTTTTCGGTTTTCAAACGCATAGATTTCGGTTCTAAAAACTGCGCATGACCACCAAGTTCTGTTGCCGCAACTTCAAAACTCTGGCGAGTTCTCACACTTGGGTTATAGAAAAACATGAAAAATGTCTTGTGTTGAAGTACGCTAGCATATGCATATCGTTCACGTTTCATTCTTCCAGCAAGATCTAAAACTAGATCTAATTCGTGTTTTGTCCAATCTTGTGTACAAATCAAGTGTTTACCATACAAATCTGATTGTTCTATTTTTTTCACCTTCTTAATTGCTTATGGAGTAATTGTTGTCCCTGCTTTACCCTCTAATGCATCAGCAGCAAGTTCAGGGCTAGTAATAATAACTCTCTTTCCACCATCTTTTATGAATCTTAATGCTGCTCTTAACTTAGGTCCCATGCTACCTTTCAGGCTTGTTCCGAATGCTCCCTCATCAAGATACTTCTGAACTTCAGCTCGAGTAATCGTGTTGATTCCCTCAGCATTGGGGGTATTATAATTGAGATAAACTCGATCAGTATCCGTTAAAATAGCAAATGTTTCCGCATTGACATCAACCGCTAATCTCTCTCCAGCCAGGTCTTTATCGATAACCGCTTCAACTCCCTGTACGGTACTATCTTCATTCTTGATTACCGGAATACCCCCGCCACCACCTGCTACAACAATAAAACCTGCTTCAAGTAATTTATTCACTTGATCTTTTTCATAAATTTCAGTAGGATCAGGTGAGGGAACAACTCGTCGATATCCACGACCTGCATCTTCGATAATTGTGAACTCAGGGTGTTCTGTTCGGATTGACTCAGCTTGCTCCTTGGAGTAAAAAGGTCCAACTGGCTTTGTTGGATTTTGAAAGGCTGGATCATCCTTGGATACAACAACTTGTGTGACAATCGTTGTCACCTTAATTTTTTCTTGCGGATTCAACCTGCTTGGAGGGCCTTCCTTTAGCAATAGATTACCTAGGATATTCTGTATTAAATACCCAATTTGTCCTTGTGTCATTGCTCCGCAGATATCCATTGGAAGTACAGGTCGGTTGAATGGATGATGACTACCTGCTTCCATCTGAAGCATGATATTTCCCACCTGTGGGCCATTCCCATGAGTAATTACGACACGATTTTTTGGAACTACTTTCATTATCTGTTTCGCAGTTTCGGTAATATTCTCAATTTGTTCTTCTATTGTTCCTCTTTGTTTCCCCTTGATCATGGCATTCCCGCCAAGTGCGATTACTAGTAATGGTTTGAGCATAGAATTACCTGCTTTTCTTGAAATAATAGTCGATTTGAGATAAATATGATTCATACAAAAATTTGTTTCACTAAGAATTGGTTTCTTTCTTGGGAAAATATTACCACATTAATAATTCATTAAGAGTAAAACTTATTCTGTTTCTAAACGCGGTATTTCAAATGTCTATTGATCTTTTCTCCAAAATTCAAAGTAGATATCCCTCTTCTTTAGACAGAAATATTAGTTTAATACTGTTAATCAATATGGTATTTACAATTCCATGGGGGTTAATTCAACCTTTTATCAGTCCGTACTTCTTTGAGCTTACTCAAGGTGATTATTATTTAACGGGATTACTCAACGGGATTCCATTAATGACGATGGTGGTATCAGTTTTTGTATTTGGATGGATAGTAGATAAAATCGGTTCAAAAATAGTAATGATGGCAGGATTCATTATTTTCATTATCCTTTTCATAACCTTATTACTGATAAGTGATCCCCTCTTATTTTTTATTGATTACATTATACTTTATAGTCTTTTGTCGTGTTTCAAT
Source organism: Candidatus Heimdallarchaeota archaeon (assembly GCA_019057635.1). Taxonomy (GTDB): domain Archaea; phylum Asgardarchaeota; class Heimdallarchaeia; order Hodarchaeales; family Hodarchaeaceae; genus Hodarchaeum. Next base: position 1,047 of record DXJL01000150.1, on the reverse strand, counting down.
CCTGCTGTACTGAAATATACAAGCTTATTAAAGAGTAAAATTAATATATTCGGCGCACTAGCTGCTTCAACATCTTTTGGATATTTTCTTGGTTCTTATGTCGGGGGAAATTTATTTGATATATTTGGTATGGATCTCCTATATTTCCTTGGTCTACTTGTCTGTATATTCGGATTTATACTTGTTCTTTTCGTTACAGATTTACAAAATGAAGAAGCAATTTCACTCCCATATTCTTCGAATCCTAATAATTCTAATTCCCAAAATATTTTATCTGTTTTGTTTAGCTCAAGAATTTTAATGGTTCTATTAATAATAGGAGTGATCCAATCCCTACAAGGTTCTTTTGCAGGTATGTTTTTTTCAGTGTATTTTATTTCGGAACTTGGAGCCCCAGCATCATTATTGGGTTTGGTATTTGGTATTGCTACATTAGCTGGCACATTTGCCTCTCATTATGCAGGTAAATTCGGTGAAAAACGTGGATATAAACCGATTCTGTTCATCTGTTATGTTGGATACTTACTAATCTGGATAACTATGTATTTTTCAGTAAATGATTATGTATTACCAGCGCTTGCCTATACATTACCTATATACATTGGATTAATGGTTACAGGCCCAGTTATAATAACCAAGTATGTTCCAGAAAAAAGAAGAGGAACTTTCATGGGACTATTTAGTGGAAGTCAAAATTTAGGATTTGGTATTGGAACAATCCTTGGAGGAGTATATGCAGGTATACAACAAACCATCCGTTTCAATTTCGGAGTTTCCGCAATTTTGTCAGTGATATTAATTCTATTTCTATTAATTGCATTTAAAGAAGAAAAAAGAGGCTAGGCTAGTTTTAGCAGATTTTCCAAACATAGCAAATTAGTTAATGAAAGATCAAATCGTTCCTCAAGATTGGTTTGATCTTGAGGGTTATTTATTCGATTTACGAATACAAATAGCCCAGCTAAAATTCCTTCGTGATCCAAAATCGTTTTCAAGAAAGGTACTTTACTGATTCCGGAAGTAATGACATCATCTACTAATAGAATT
>DXJL01000149.1 GCA_019057635.1 Candidatus Heimdallarchaeota archaeon | reverse complement strand
TTGAATGCTGTGCTAGAACTTGTCTGGAAAGGTAGGTTGAAACCAGTTATCGATCGCGTTCTCCCGTTAAGAGAAGCTCAGGATGCGCATAGACTACTAGAGAAAGGAGATCATTTTGGTAAGATTATTTTACAACCTTGATGAATAATACTGGAGATTTATGTAAGGAACTAGCATATTTGAAAATTTTTTGTAAACCAGATCCTTCCATCTATTGAATAGACATCTTATAAAGTGTTCTTCCAATAGATATTAGAATAAAATTAAAATCAGGATGTTAAGCACATGACTAAATTTGTCAGACAACTATTGAAAAATAGTTCTGGACAGGATGAGTCACACATCCACTATCCGGTAGGTTAGCAACAAGAGAATCATTGCTTTCCATTGGGACTACTTGAATCAGATCTTCTGGCGACATCCCAAACACCAATACTTTTCGACCAGTTTGGATCATTCTTCTCTTGCCTTTGACGGGTAACTCGTCTAACGAAGTTACAAGGGAATATGACCTAAGAGCTAAGAAATTTTTTTGTCATCACCTCGGCGTTGATGAAATACGGGAGGGACGCCTTTTAAGTTTGTAAGAGAAAGAGAGAGAGGTCAGTGAATATGAACACTATGGAATTGTCGGACAAAAATGATCATGTTGCGGAAGTTATATCAGTTATTAAAGGATCAGGGTTTCCGACTCCCTCGAGAACATGGTTTAACTATCATTTGGACTGGTGCTAGCAGTCTTGGTGTTGGGATCTCCATAATGAATAATTCAGACATCATTGGATTGATCTTTTCAATGTTCTTTGCTACTAGTATCCTCTTTAGTGCAGATTCATTGATGAAGCTTGCAAAAAATCCTAGCAAAGAGATTCAATGGTTACCAATACTTCTAATTGCTGTAACTGCTGGGATAATGCTACTGTGGACTTCTTTAAGAGCAGAATTAGTGTTTATGCTAATTATAATTGGAATTTTATCGACGGGGTGGATATTTTTCTCTTATAGAACTAAACAAGTAAATCCAATAGAGCTGGTTCTCGGATCGGTGTCTATTGGGTTACTTTCTCTGGTTATATTTATTACATCTGTTAAGAGTATATCACCAATTCTTTTACAACAAGGGATAGTAATTGTTTGGGCATTTATTGGTGTTGCAATCGCGCATATTCAATATGTTGAGACTTTACGTGATAAATTGAGTATAAAACCCTTTTTCTTTACATGGATTTTATTTTTAGGGAGTTTATTCATTCCAATTAGTCTTTCTACAGTCACAATCTTCATTTTTCTACCTTTGATAGAGCCAACGATTTTTGTGCTGTTACAAACATATCAGCAGGAGAGATTAAAAAATTCGAGACGTAAAATAAAAACAATTGGATTTCGTTTAATGTTTCGTCTTTGGCTAGTAGTAGTCTTAATGTTGATACTTTACCCCTTGATCATACCTTCATGAGGCTAGGTAACTTAATTTTTATTTTCAAGATGAAATTTTAATTGTAAATAAAGATCCTCTAAGGTACCTGAATCATCAATCGGAAACTGGGGATTCTCTCGATCTAGATCCGTCGTAATGATCTTATCAGGAGCAGTATCTGTTTCGATCAAAAAGGTCTTGATCCCAAGCTTTCCAGCAACCATATCATTAATTCTGTCATTACCAATCATTGCACATTCACCTGGAGATTTGTTGATTTTTTCCAGAACTTCCTCATAATACGTGAGATACGGTTTTGCAGTAGAATAAGCATCGGCAACGGTTATTTCTAACCAGGGAATTATATCTAATCCAATTTTACCCCAATTAAGTCTCTTTTCTGTTGCAATTCTTGGGAACAGGGGATTAGTAGCGGCTACCACATGAAAATGTTGGGATACAAGATGAAGTAAGGGTTGAGCAAATGGAGCTGGTGAAATAACTGAGGCCAATTGATCAAATTGATGGTCATAAAAACGGAGGAATCGCTTTAAGATTTCTTCAAAAGGAAGATTTAGTTTTGGACTAAAGTGAGCAGCAAATTTCTCAAGGTTTGTAAGTCCTTTAGGTTCCTTTTCTAACATTGCATGAGTCGAGGTTAAGAATAATTTCATAAATTCTTCATAAGAAGATATCTCTTCGGTAAAATACGCATAAATATTCTTGCCATACAAAGGAATGAACTCATTTTCATCAAACATGATCAAGGTATTGTCTAAATCGAATAAAAGTGTAGTAATTTCATTCCAGTTAATCATGATAAGTACCGATCCAGATTTTATCCAGAAAATCGTTCAATAAAAATATTATTTTGTAACTCCCAGAAAATATGATTTAAAATATAATTAGGTAGAAATTGTTATTGAGATTCCTTTCCTCTGATTTTTGCGTGATCCTCGCTTCTTAAAACAAATGGTTTATTAAGAAACTACTGACAAGCCACTAATGTACGAGAAAAAGGATAAATGGATGTTAGAAAAATGACAAGTCCAATGAGACCAGTTTCACGGAAGAAATCAAGCGCATTAAAGTTCACTGCTGAAAAAGTAAGAATATATCCAAAAAATACAGTAATTCTTTCACCAGAGACTGGTTTGTTTAAGGGGAGTTTCAAAAATCCGCAACTTCAATTAATATCCCCAACACAAACCGTCTTTACCGAGCATATCGTCATCTCTGACCATGTACCCATCGATAAGATATGGATCTCAAAACAGATGCTAAATGAATTAGATGCAGAGGATGGGGATATTATTCAAGTATTACCTCTAAGTCGCACACCACCCGATTCTTATTATTTAATCCGTAAACGAATGATGCATAGAAGAGCATTCAAGGGTAATGAAATAGAACAAGTTGTTAATGATATTGCATATCACAGATTGAATCAATTAGAAAAAGCTGCTTTTGTACTTTCTCAAATCTTTGAACCGTTTAATATGGATGAGATTGAAGAATTAACAAAAGCTATGGCCCAAACAGGAGAAATGATAGATTTCGGGCAGCATACAGTCTTTGACAAACATTCTACTGGGGGTGTTCCCGGTAATAAGGTAACTCTTTTGATTGTACCGATTATCGCCGCCTCTGGATTATTAATTCCCAAAACAAGTAGTCGAGCAATAACTAGCCCTTCAGGTACGGCTGATACTATGGAAGCACTGGGATGTGAGGTCATTTTTACCTCAGATGAACTGGTGGAAATTTCCCAAAAAACTAAAGGAATGATTGTATGGGGCGGAGGATTCAATCTTGCACCAGCTGATGATATTCTAATTAAAGATGTTGAATTTCCACTCGGAGTAAATCCCACTTCGATGATGCTTGCATCAATTATGTCTAAAAAGCTTGCCACTGGGATTCATTTTCTCGTGATGGACCTACCTACTGGACCCGGTACTAAAATCTCTGATATAGGAACAGCCCAAGCTCTAGGTAGAGAATTTGCTGAACTAGGAAGACGTCTAGAAATTAGAGTTGAAAGTGGAATTACTTTTGGAGCATCTCCTGTAGGTCATACCGTAGGAAGCGCTTTAGAAGCCCAAGAAGCTCTTCAGACATTAATAAATCCTAAGGAAGGCCCATCTAGTTTAGCAGAAAAATCCTGTGAGTTATCAGGTATATTATTGGAGATGGCTGGCAAAGCTCTTAGAGGACAAGGTCGGGAACTGGCCAAACAAATCCTTTATAGTGGAAAAGCGATAGACAAATTCCGAGAGATCATCGAAGCCCAATCAGCTAATCGAGATATGAAACCTGACGATATTGAAATTGGCCAATATTCTGTTGAAATTCCTGCTCCTTCTTCTGGCTGGATTGTTCAAATTGATAATGTCAAAATTGCTGAAATTGCTCGGACCGCAGGTTGTCCAAAAGATAAAGGTGCTGGTATCGTCTTTTTGAAGAAGAAGGATGCTGTTAAACGGGGTGAGTCTCTGATCCGAATTTATTCGTCTTCTGAATCCCGTCTTTCCGCTGCTGAAGGTAAATTTGCTAAGCTTAATCCTATCACTATTGAAGGGATGCTCATGGGTAGAGTTTAGATTTAATGGCTAGTCTTGCTTGAAAAATTCATTGAATCAAGTTTAATTGCTGGAGTGATGCAGTGAATTCCAAAGCAGGTAACTGCCTGTAGAGTTTCCTTTGATACTTCTGTAGTCGAGAACATCTTTGGGATGGAGTCTGTAAATCGCATATTCTTCGCTGCACCCGTGATTTCTCCATTCTTGATTATAAACAATCCATCCTTTGTCATCCCAGTTTCCGTACCACGAGGCATATCGATGTAATTAGTATAATGAAGATTGGTAATAAGAAGTCCATCATCCATTTCTTCAATTAATTGTTGGCGTGTTTTTTGATTACCAGGTGCTACTTTGGATGCAAATGGAAAAGGGAAGGATTCATCGAAGATTGCAAAACTACAGCCATTAGTTTTTGCCCCCATTTTACTAGCGGTTAATCTATCATATGCATAGCTTTCTACAACCCCTTTATTAATCAATGTATATTTCTGACTCGCTACTCCTTCCAGATCAAGTGCTCGTGCGGCTAAAAAGGTTGGATCATGGGGGTCATTGAGTAGAGTGAGTGATTCTGAAAAAAATTGTTCTCCTATCCGATCTTTAAGAAATGATACCTCGTCGAGGATGGTTCTTGCAGAAAGAGCAAATCCAACCCATGTCAACTGATCAGCTGCAGCTTGATAATCTAGAATAACAGGATACTCCTTTGCTTCTATTTCCTGCGCATTAAGTCCCATCACTGCCCGTTTTGCAGCTTCTACAGCTTCAGTTTCACAGGGCAATTCCGCAAAACGCCGGCCACCAAATGAGCTATTACTTCGGGACTCTCCTGATCCGTCGTCTGCTGCGACATTAAATGTAGAGGTTATTCCTGTGACGGGAGTAAGATATTCTTGATCTTCTGATGAAAGGAAAAAAGTATAGCCATCTTGTAAGTTTAAATTCCCTGATACTGATTGAACTTTTGAGTCGTATTCATGGCTACTATTAATACTGCCTACTATTTTATCAGCAATATCAGATGGTGATAAATTCTGTATCTGTGGGTCATTCAATTGTAATTTTTGGTATTGTTGAGGTTCAGTTAAGACTCCAGGAAATTCAGGATCATCGGGTAGATATTTTACAATCGAAATCCCACGATCAACTGCCCAAGCAACATTTGATTCACTTAAAGAGTTCGTTGAAACTCCAACTCGCTTTTTCCTTTTGATCACAGTAATACGGAAACTTGTTTCAAAATCCATGAAATTTTGATGAATTGCAGAGTTTGCAAAACGAGTAGAGAAGGCTCTAGTTAAACCCGAATTTACATATGCTCCATCCATCCCAGCCGTTTTAGCTCGTCTAATAGCAAAATCGGCAGATTCTATTATTTTATCTGTATCAAAGCTCATTTTTTACACTTATCCTGCGAAGACATTTACATTTTGGAATCGTGCCCAACCACCACCGTGCTCTATCCACATTCCCTGTATCGGAACTCCTTTTCCACAACTTGGACCAAATCCAAAACTTTTAGTTTCCTGGGTAATCATATCACAGTTACCCCAAAATTCAGGAGTGGCTGCATTATATACAAGATTTTTTAATGGCTTGGTTTTTTCTCCATTCTCAATGAGCCACCCTATTTGTGTACTAAACTGAAAGTTCGTTCGTTTGTCATCTATTGAGTGGCTTTTCCATGTTAATCCAAAAATTCCATTCTTGGTTTCTGCTACAAGCTCATCAATATCCTTTGGGCCTTTAGGATCCGGGAGTAAATGTAAGTTTCCCATTCTAACAATAGGGATTCGATTATAATTGGATATTCTTGCGTTTCCAAAGGAATGTTTGTACCCTAGTTCGTGGGCCGTTTCACGATCAGTCATATAATTCTTGAAGATTCCATTTTCAACTATTGGGAATTTTTTGGTTTCTACTCCTTCATCGTCATACTTATAGCTTCCAAGGGCAAAAGGAATCGTTGGATCAAATACGAGGTTTACAATGTCTGAACCGTATTGATAATTGGTTCCCAGTTTGTCTGTTGTTAAAAATGAAGTGCCTGCAAAATCGGCTTCAAAACCCAAAGCACGATCTAATTCTGTTGGATGGCCTGTCGACTCATGAATCGTTAGTCCTAATTGATCTGGTTCTAATATAAAAGCAGTTTTACCATTTGGACAATTTATTGCTTCATTAACTAGTATTAAAGCTTCTTTCGCAGTGTTTCTTGCTTCTTTTTCATAATCAAATTCTTTAACGTGTTCAAATCCTTTCATTTTATAATCTCGTGAACTACGAATATGCACGTCGGCTCCTACTGCTGTTGCAGCTACGCGTGCTCCTACATAGGTCTGTGTTTGATTTATCATTGAACCTTCACTGGAAGCAAAGGTTAACTCGACTCGATGTGCAGCGAATTCACTCTCAGCTACACGTATTTGGTCACCAGCTTCTCTTAGCGTAGAATCTGACATTTTTAGTAGCTCAATTTTTTCCTCAATATCTACCTCGAACGGATCAATCTTAAAAGGAGTCCTATACGTATCCTTGATGATTGGTTCTTCAGTTAGAACCACTGGTCTACGAAGCTTGAGAGAACTAGCTTTTCCAATATCTATAGCTTGTTTAACCATTATACCGATTTCGGTTTTTGTAACTCGTGATGAGGTTGCATATCCCCAAGCATCATTTATAATCACCCTAACATTCATACCCCTCTCTCGTGAGGTTCCTGCAGATTCTACTTGTCCGTTTCTCATTTCAATAGATTCTCTCAACGTTGAGAAAATACGTGCATCAGCAAATCTCACTCCGTATTTTTCTGTTTCTGCTAAACATTTTTCAAGTAAAACCTGTTGTTGGTCCATGATCTTCACCTTTTTGAATGGAATAAAATTATGTAACAAGAGACTAAGTATATTTTTATTAAAGCATTGCAAGGAGTTCTCAATTTGAATCTAATTTCAAGGATTTATCCATCCTTCGTTATGTAAAGACTGCTTGCATGCTCATGGGTCGAGTTTAGTCAATTTATTTCTCTCTTCCCCTTTTTTATTGATTATTTTTGCGCGTGTCAATGAACTCTCTAGCTGAAATTTCCCAAAAAGAAAGCTGTAAAAAAGGCCAGTGATTTAGTAAAACAATAAGTTAGTAAAGAGTATTCACAATAGATAACCAATTTAACGAGTCTTTCTCCATTCAGTAAGAGATGTAGCTAAACTCATCACTCTAGAATCTCGGGGAAGATTTAGTATTCTAAGGGTGAGATATTTCTCTTTATCCACTGTAGAACAGGATGTACAATATATGAAATTAACACTTAAAGAAATACCTTTAGATTCTCCATTTGCGCTTATTAATGAGCAAAATTTCCCTAAAGCAATTACTTATCCATGTCAATTACGAATCTCATTTGATAGCACTTATTTTCCTGTACAAGCTTATTTAACTGGTAAATATGTCGAAAAAGGGGAGATTGGTTTGTCTGAATCTGTGATCAAACGATATGGCCTGTTGGAAGGGACGGAAGTGGATGTTCAGACTAGACGAACATTTGATTCAGTTGCACATAGACTGATTATTGATAAAGTTAAAGGAAATATACTCAATAAAGAAGACATGGATGCAATTACAAAGGGATTCATGAATGCGGAGATTTCTCCTTCCCATTCTTCTGCATTTTTATTGAGCCAGCATTTCACAGAGTTCTCCTTGGATGAAATAGAAGCAATGGCCCGTTCTTTTGCCGATTCGGGGAAAATTCATGATTTTTCAGCTCCAGTCTTTGATAAACACAGCATTGGAGGTGTTCCAGGCAATAAAATTACGTTATTAATTGTACCCATCCTTGCTGCTGCTGGATTACTCATTCCCAAAACATCTACCTATGCTATCACTTCAGCCAGTGGCACTGCAGACACAATGTCGGTTTTGGCACCTGTCGAGTTAAATGCTGATGAGGTTTTTGATCTAGTCAAAAAAACGAAGGGATGTATAGTATCTGGCCGTGATATGGGGATTGCGCCCGTTGTTGATAAAATTATCACAGAGGCTGCCTTTCCTTTGGGAATTGATCCTGAGTCCCTATTTCTTGCAGGAATATTAGCTAAAAAGCTTGCAATGGGAGTAGATTTTATGTGCTTGGATATTCCGGTTGGTACTGGCACTAAAGTTGATAATGAGGAAGATGGGCGTACTTTAGCCCGTTTATTTGTTAGTTTAGCATCTAGACTTGGTATAAAAGCTGAAGCAGGATTAACCTATGCTAATGTCCCCGTTGGTCATAGTATTGGTCCTGCGTTAGAAGCTGCTGAGGCGTTAGATGCATTAGCTGGAAAAGGTCCCACTTCTTTAGTTGAAAAAAGCTGTGAATTAGCAGGGATTATTTTTGAGTTAGCAGGTATGACGGGTCGCGGTCTTGGCAAACCATTTGCTGCCGATATATTACACAGTGGAAAAGCATTGAAAAAAATGCGTGAAATCATTGAAGGTCAGGGAGGAGATCCAAAAATAACATCAGCTGAAATTCGTGAACAACTCGTTGGGAAACCTGTATTATCGTATCAAGCACCTGGAGATGGGTGGCCTCATACTTGGAATAATTACGCCTTAAAAGAAATAGCTCGCGCAGCAGGGGCTCCAGGAGATCGATTTGCAGGAATCCAAATATTATCCAAAAAAGAATCCGTGCGCAAAGGTGAGGAAGTTTTTCGTGTCTACGCATCCTCAGACTCGGCTTTGGATGAGGTAAGAGGGCTTATTGCCAAATTACGTCCCGTTATCGTCGAGAGTGTCCTTTTGGAAAGAGTTGCCTAAATATATTAGTAATAAGTTCTACCAATGAAAATTTTCCTTCTCAAAAATAGGGGCTGAGAAAGTATAGGCTCTTCAAATCATAGATGCAAGCTTTTTTGCTGCACGTTTCATATCTAAAAGAATTAATCCCAATTTAGCGTTGGCACGGGCGATACCTACTAGAACAGCATGCTCTCCAGAATCACGAATAATGACTAATCCATTAGATCCAGTGATAATAACTTGTTCCATTACCCCTCTCTCTAACTCAACAACCACTCTTTCCGATAGCGATAAGCTAGCTGCTGTCATGGCAGAGATACGATCTTCATCGGTATTAGTATAGAGAGCACTCGCGATGGGTAATCCATCTCTGGTTACAACGGCAAGACCTTCTAAATCTGGAATTCTGCTTTGAACGTCTTTCAGAATTTGTTCAATTTGTGCCAACCTGTCCATAATTTCTGCGTCATCATTCTCTAGCAATCGGTTCACCTGAATGGCTTAACAAAGTTTTAGCTGTATTGTTTTTAATGGTTTTGTTATATTAATGTATTGCCAAATAAATTGTCTTGAACTGAAAAAGAATCTGTGAAGCGTATTCGAGTTTCTCCGATCAGATTTTTAGACACAGTCTGGATTTTATTATTTCGATGTTGTAAACTATACTTTTAAATATGAATTTCTAATCCTCTCTGGACAGAAAAGTGAGTCCAGTGATAATATTTATGCCTATTGACGAATATACAATAGTGATAATTCGATAGCTTCTTAAAAGATCCTTCATGGTTCACTTCAATGACTAATAAAATGGAGAGATAAAAAAATGAAACGTTTCCGAAATTTAAAGCAAATTATTACATTCATGATTTTACTCATTTTTTCTACTTCTTTTGTAACTCCGATGGCAATTGGAGCTAGTTCAGATGCTAGTGAATCTGTTTCCGTGGATTTATCCATGGATCATAAAAGAAAAGCTGTAGCTCTCGTTCCATCAACTGATATGCCGAGTGTAACTCTGTCTTCAACTCGTCCCGTTAATATATCACACAGAAATATTAGAAATGGTGCAATTAAGAGTTTTTCAGTTCCAGACCTTACTGAGGCAACAAATGTTTTTCCAATCAATTATCCTTTTTCATATTCACCCTTTACAACCGATGGAACAGTTGACTACAGTAAAACTAGCTGGCTCCTTTTTGATAGTGTATCTTCCGAATCCTATGGAGATTTTCAGGTTTCAACTAATCACACAGCTCTAGCAATTGATGATAACACTGAGGAATTGTTTGAAGTAGATCCAGATTTTAATTTCTACTTACAAATTGCGGTTGGCTCTGCTGGGCCTTTATCACTTCGATTAAATGTATTTCCTGACCCTGGTATAGGATCACGTTATGAAAAAGTTATAATTCTTGATCCAAATGGAGCTCCTGTTCAATATTTTCAATATGTTGAGGGAGATGATGAATATTTCCTATTAATTGCAGAAAAGAAGGGAAAATATGTATTCTTAATTGAACCGACTGATGAGAAACTCTTTTTCAATATTGAGACTTCTACCTTTAAACCTGAAGTCTTAGATATAGATGATGAAATACACCTACAGATTGTAGGAACGCCTGATTCACAGTTGACCCAAAAAGAAATTGATGACGCTATGCTTACTTTTAATTGGTATAAATACACCCCTGAAGCAGGAGATATCTTTTTCCAACATTTTGAGAATATTCGAGGTGGGACTACAACTGCTCATTTCGTCCCAAGAGAGAATAATACTGTCTATAGAGGGTCATTGGGACTAAATGTCGCTCAATTTTCAAAGCGTCCTGAGTATATGCTTATCATTCATGATGGTACCGCCCGATATTTATTTGGTATTGAAAAATTCTCTCCCGAACCTTTATACCCAGGTGTATTACACCCTGGAAGGCTTAGAGCGAATGATTTTTCAATTTTCAAATTTAATGTTTCTACTCCTACAAGTGTTCAGGTTCAGATTACTTCTGAGTCGAAAGGTGTTCAACTTCAAGATATATTTGGCACTCCTAGCCAACCTTATGTCACATCAACATTTGATATCCTAAATACTAATACACAAGTTACAAACTTATTTCTCTATCAATCTTCGGCTTATTTGCTTCTTGAGAATACTTTACCTGAAGAAGCTTGGTTTGAAATAACTGTTTCAAAAAACAATGATCTGGTTTCACAGGAATTCAAAGACGCTGGTGATATGACACCACCATACAATATTTGGTCTCCAAATGCTTATCTTGATTCAGATCTTCTCACCTTTGATGCTAGGAATGATCTTCCTGGTGCTACGGTTGGTCATGTTTTTGAATATAATACACTCTTCTATCAAAAACAACTCTTTTGGCATGGTATACTAGGTGTAGCTTTTAATGCAAGTAATGATCTGGTGGCTCAACATTCTGGGGAGACAATTTATCATGATATATCCATTAATGTATTTGGTGTTGTGAATGGAGAAGCAATTCTCCTCCAACATGACCAATTCAGCAAAATTTACTCTGATAGTAATGATTATACTCAGAATCGATTTTCAATTTCTCTTCCAAAAACATTTGCAAGTACAGAAGGTAGATATTTTGTAACAGTTGATTCTTATCTTGATAATGGAACTCAAACGCTACCTTTTGAGAGTTTTTGTTACTTCGATATCTATACTGCTGATATGGAGTATATGTCATATATTGAAGATATCTGGTTTGTTGATGATGTGAATAGTACAAATCTATTGATCAATACGACACTTTCAAGGGAATGGATGATCAAGGTCCCTGTCGAGTGGATGAACTGGACAGATATTGAACTTCATTTCACAAATTTCACATTAAATGCTAAACCAGTCATCATTCAAGATATTAAAGGAATTCATTCTAATAGCTACGAGTTTTCGTATCTTACTACAGATAGGTATGATATGCCGAGCGATTATACAGAAATTGGTAATGTAACAACTGGTTTTGGGGCAGCTACTGATGCTGACTTTGTGTATCTTTATTTATGGGTTACTCCGTTGTATTCTGGCGAGCTATCATCCCTTAATCTCACGTTAACACGAATTCCTACGGAAATCTTAGTATTAACAAAGGAACCGGACTTAGGCGGTAGTGGGGCTCCTGGATTTGAGTGGATATGGGGTATTTCGGGTATAGCCATTATCGTCCTCCTCCTCAAGAAGAAAAGACTATAGAGCTCCCTTTTACTTTTTTTTTAAGAATCCTAAATTTCTATTTCAGATCTCTTATCTACTAGCTTAGATTACTAATTGAGGAATTCAACAATAATCCATACACAAAAATATATGAAGTTTCTTCCTGTGATGCAGAATTACCTGCTAATAAAGTAAAAAAAGGAATTCTTATGGAAAATTCGACACATTTAATCATTGGACTTGGTGAGGTGGGTACTGCTATTAAAGAAATAATAGAGGACTCGGGAAATAAGTTTGATGTACTGGATATTGATCTTAATCCTCAGGAAGAAACATCGTTCGATTTTCTCCATCTTTGCTACCCAGATTCACCAGATTTTGTAAAGATTGCACACGAGTATTCGAATAAGTTTGCCTCAAGAGATTCAATAATTATTGTACATTCAACAATCAATCCCGGAACAACTCAAAAGATCTCTGAATTTTTCCCAAGAGTAGCTTACAGTCCAATTCGTGGAACGCATCCGAATCTAAAACCCTACATTCTTCATTTTCAAAAATTTGTGGCTACTACAGATACCATAGTAGGAAATGAAATTAAAAATTTGTACGAATTTTTTAAAATTCCGATTACACTTGCAATTGAGGATCCAATATCACTTGAATTTGCCAAAAATCTGAATACAACATTTTATATGCATTTAATAGTCTTTACACAAGCAGTAGCGAAATTAGCAAGAGATAATGACTTGAATCTTACTACGATTACTGATTTCATTGAATCAACTGAAGATCGGTGTCTACTTCCCTATGCTCAAGCAATCGGAGGTCATTGCTTAATTCCCAACGCAAAAACTCTAGCAAAATATTTGCCCCTGGCAAAATACTTAATTAAACATAATGAGCACTTCGCTACGGAATTTAAAGATGAAAAAATTCGGTTGAAAGAAAGTTCTAAGGATCCGTATTTCCCCAAATGGAAAAGATGCTAGAAATTTTTTTTTCAGACTCAAATTTGAAAAATCAAGAAAAGTTTTTCTTATCCAGTTAATTATCTTGTAAAGACCTCTATAAGAGTGGTGACTGCTGAAAAGCATTCATCTATTAATTTCTTCAAGTAGTTTATAAGGAGTTTATGTTATATGGCAGAAAATAATAAAATGGCTTACTATGTCGGAACGCTTATCTTTGTAATTATTGGTTACTTTGTATCCTTATTTGTGGAGGATCTTCTAGCTGAAGTTGCTCCATCAGAGTCTATTCTCGAAATATTTACCCCTTTCAGGGTAATGTGGATTTTTACAGCTCTTGTCTGGTTCATATTCCTCTTTGTAGTATACTGGGGGTCTACTATGTTCACAGATTTCGGTGAAAGAACTGGTTTAGCTTCAATCACTTTTGTGATAACACTAATTATCGCTACATTAGCAATGGTTATTGCCTATATAATCTTTAACTTAGTTAACGACTCTTCAGTTACAATTGATCTGGATTACTTACTGGATAGCTATTTCATTGTTTTAAGAAGTAGTGTAGCACCTGCAGTAGCAGCAACTTTTGGCTATAGTAATAAATCGAAGTAGAAATTAATTTTTCTCTTCTCTTTTTTTCAATAATAGGAGATTTTATAGAATGGATAATGTTGTAATAGTAGAAGCCGTCAGATCGGCAATAGGTAGTTTTGGAGGCACTTTAAAGAATATGCAAGCTCCTGATCTCGCTGCTGTCGTTATGAAAGCAACTATTGAACGGAATGGCGTTGAGAACCTTGCAGAGCAAATTAATGATGTTAGATTTGGATGTTGTGTTGAAGACAATCGCTACATGAATGTCACCCGAATTGCAGCCTTACGAGCAGGCATTCCCAAAGAGGTACCTGCAGTAACGCTTAATCGTGTTTGCACCTCCGCAATGGAAGCTATTGTCTCTGGAATGCACCAGATACAAGCTGAACCAACTAGTGAGATTATTCTCGCTGGTGGGGTGGAATCTATGAGTACAATTCCCTACCTTTCTTATGATATGCGTTGGGGATCTCGATACTTTGATAAAGTATTCGTTGATGGTGTTATGGAGGGTCTTAAGGCCGGGGGTGACAAACTCATGGGTATGACCGCGGAAATATTGGCTGAAGAATTTAAATTGACTAGAGAAGAATTAGATGAAGTTGCCTATCGTTCACATCAGAATGCCTTAAAAGCCACATCATCTGGTCGGTTTAAGGATGAAATTGTCCCAATTGAGGTGAAAACACGAAAAGGAGTAACCAATTTTGAAGTTGATGAACATCCTCGTGATTATTCCCTTGATCAATTAGCAAAAATGAGACCTGTGTTCAAAAAAGATGGAGTTGTTACATCTGGAAATGCCTCTGGGATTAATGACGGAGCAGCTGCAGTTCTAATAATGAATGAATCAAAAGCTGATGACTTGGGTATAAAACCATTAGCTAAAATAGTTGGTTATGGCATAAGTGGTGTAGATCCAGATCGAATGGGTATGGGCCCAGTTCCAGCTACAAAAAACTTGTTTTCTAAAGTGTCTGATTATACTTTTGACGATATTGGGCTTATAGAAATGAATGAAGCATTTGCTGCAACATATCTTGCTGCAGAACGCGAAATGGGTTTTGATCGCGAAATTACTAATGTAAATGGATCTGGGATAGGGTTAGGTCATCCTGTAGGTTGTACTGGGTCACGTATTACAGTAACCCTCTTACATGAGATGATTAAGCGTCAAGAATCGGTTGGATTGTCCACGTTATGTGGTGGGGGTGGACTAGGTATGTCTCTTTTACTCACACGAGATATATAATCTTTTTCAAAGAATTTATCCAATGTGGGGCGTGTCTCCCACTCCTTTCTCTTTTTTGGGCTTATTTTTGTAAGAACTTGTAGATTACGCGAGGGGCTTCTACTGCAGTCAAATTGGATCTTAAAACATGCTTTATCGGAAGTACAGTCACCTTCAAAGAAATAACTATCATCAGGTTGAATTTTCAATTGACCCACGTTTGGATGACGACAATAACAGAGTATTCTTTCTTTTCCACTATTATTGGTTTTTTCTAATTCTCGGAAGAATGAATCGAATGGCATTTGAAGTGATCCTTAGTTATTGATACTGTAGTAAGAACAAAGTCATTCCCTATTTAAAAATGTATGATTTAAGTCGGCTTAAAAACTTATTTATTTTCTTTTCTTTTTTATCAAATTTTGATCTTAGGTTTGACACATTGATTACCTGAGTAGTCTTCGATGGAATGATTATTTTGAATGAAGACATGAAAGAAGCATTTGTGGAGGTAAATCAGATTATAGAAGTAATCATAAACTTAAACGAGAGCAAACGGGAAGTTTGATCGGAAAACTGATGTGACTGTAATTCCTGAAGCTTATCGACGAATCACCATCATTCGTGTTCTTTATTTAATTGTTAATCAGAATAAGGGGTACAAATCTGTGCTAACTCACTCTTCAAATCAGTTTGAATCAGCACAAAAAGAGTATAAGCCTTGATTCTTTTTACAGAGGAATGGTATCTGCGATAAGAAATGCAGTAGGAGAATATACATTTTTATTCCCTGATTGGACTAATTTGTATTTTGTCGAAGAATAATATTATTTGATGATTGCTGAAAGGAAGTTAATTATGAGTAATTCACTTCTATCTGGTGGGAACCATTACGATTTACTAATTAATTGGGAAAAAAGGTTAGCTCGCGAGATTCCATTTCTTTCTAGTTTTTTTTCTAAGCAAATATCAGCTAGAAGTTCCATCTTCTCTGTTGGTTGCGGCACTGGGCGACATCTGAAAGAATTGAACCAAAATTTTCAATGTTCCTTAACAGGAATAGATCTCGATCCCACCATGATCAAGGAAGCAAAAAAAAGGGTTCCTGAAGCTGAATTCATTGTAGGGAATTTTCTAGATCCTAATTTATTGTCAAAAAGGTCATTTGACGCTATCTATAGCCTAGGAAATTCAATTGGATTAATTGCTTCTTCACCTGCTTCGTTTAAACCTGTTATAGCCAAACTTTATCAACATCTTAAACCGAGAGGGATTTTGATATTCCAAATATTAAATACCATGAAAGAACGTAATGGCTGGTCACCGCCTCGAAGTGTTCGTACTCCAAATGGTGAATATGTCTTTCTACGTGGATTTTCTACCGATGAGAACTTCATCCATCCAGAAATAGTCACTCTATTTCGAAAATCTGAGGTTTTCGATTACGAATTGGTGACAACTGGTAAAGCTAATATTCCCCGTATAACTGTAAATAAAATGAAAGAATTATTGGAAGTAACTCAATTCAAAAATATTGAAGTGTATGGGAGTTATAACAAGGATTCTTATGATGGGGATTCCTCAACAGATATGATATTTGTATGTAACAAATGAGGATAGATGAGAATTTTTCTAATTCTGACCAATCAGCAGGACATTTTAACAGTTAATACTAGATACAAGTATCATTAATTATAACAAGTAGCCTAGTTGTAGGACGATTTATTACTCTTATAAAATGAAAAAGAATCTACAAATTAACTACTCCTCAAAATTACAGAGCGGAAAAAAATGCCAAATGAAAATCAAAGAAAACTCGATCCCACTGGTGAACCGATATTATCTTTTATAAACACAATTTGTGATGAGGTAGGACCGAGAATCAGTGGTTCTGAGGAAGAAAGGAAAGCAGGAGAAATTATTTACACCGAAATGGCTACTTTTTGCGATTCTGTTAAGAAGGAAGACTTTTCATGTAGGCCTGGAGGATTTCTCGATTTCATAAAAATTACTGCCCTCTTCTACTATCTTGGAATAGTTGCATATTTTTTCTTCCCCTTACTCACATCAATTTTACTATTTGTGGGTTTAGCTATATATTTTCTCCAGCAGATATTGTTGTATGAAGCAGTAGATTTTCTTTTTCCTGAAATCTCAACGTTTCATGTTGTGGGGAAAATTAACCCAAATAAACCTCCTAAGAATTTGGTTTTACTTTCAGGACATCATGACTCTGCATTTGAATTCCCACTCTTTGGTAAGCTTGGGGAAAAATCGGTATATGTCATCATATTTACTGTAGTAATTGTGGTTCTTAATATCGTTATAGCTCTTCTAAGAACTCTTTTTGCAGATCAAAATCTAATATCGATCTTAGATACGGCACACCTACTTTTCTCTTTACTAGGAATAATATTCGTCACGATCATTACTCTCTTTCTAAGATCAGATAATGTAGTAATGGGAGCTAATGATAATTTAACGGCAGTAGGTGCAGTAATGGAATGTGGCAGATATCTAGCGAAACACAGGCCTGAAGAAACAGAAGTTTGGCTGGTTAGCTTTGCAGGGGAGGAACATATGAGAGGCTCGAAACGATTTGTTGCCCAACATCAGAAGGAACTGCGCTCTCGTAATGGGATGCTATTTAATTTGGAAACTCTAAGTGCTGATGATCTTTTGTTAGCAACACGAGAACCTATGTTTCTTGCAAAACATTCGTCAAAGGTTATTGATCTTATATCATCCGCAGCTAACCAAGTTGGTGTGCCTATAAGAGTAGGGCCTCTACCTTTCGCAGGTAGTGATGCAGCCAACTTTTCAAGAAAAGGGTTACATGCAGCGACCCTTTTTGGACTGGCAAAAGAAGGGCTTCCTCCTTACTGGCATACTTTAGAAGATACAGCTGATAAACTGTCAGGCCCTAAAATCGCAAAAGCCGCTGAAATTGTTATTCAATTTGTTTTGAATGTTGATCAGTCCTAAAATATAGCAAAATTGTTATTCTGTACTTATTCGGGGTTTATTGTATCAAGTAAAATGTCTGGCTCAATTCCAGATATAATTATTTCACCGACCTCATTTGTAATGACTTCCATCAGTGGAATTTCGTCTAAAACGAATTTCTTATAGAAATCTGAATAGTAAAGGTAATTTTTGTTACTGGAGCCCCTCAAACCTGATTGGATCTTAAATTCTCTACGATATCGTCCTGCAATAATTAGGTCAATATTTTCTGTAACTGATTTAATACTTGGGAGTCGGATTAGCTCTTTAGGGCTGTAACCAGTTAAAATAATTATTCCCAAGCTAGTTTGTGATTTAATGGGTTTAGTAAGCTGGATAACCTCATTAATTTGTTGAAAAGGTTCCCCTCCTGTCAATGTTACACCGATTATTTGTTTCTTCAACCAATAATTCTTAATGTCTTGGAGTAAATGTGATAATTTCTTTTCCATTCCTGAAGTTAGGTCATGCGTATGGGGATTGAAACAATCTGGACATTTTAACGTGCATCTTTGAACCCATACCGTGTAATGTGGTCCTGGACCATTAACTTCAGAAATGGGTATGATAGATGATATTTTCATCTTGTGTATCACCCTTCTATAGTTCTTTTCATTGAATCGTTCCTTTACAGTAAATTACTATCCATCAAGATTTTTATTCTTTTTTAGGGTGAGAGGATTAAAATTGATACCATTCGTATATAAAGAAGAGAATAAAACTTGTAGTTAAATCGATGAATACACCTCATCTTATGTATGTGATAAAAATCGATTTAGTTGTTATTAGTCTATAAAAGGGTAAATTGATGGACTTATTACTTCAGGAATTTTTGGAACGTCTGGAAAAAGAATCTATTAAATATCCAGACCTACTCCCGTTTTTCAGATGTGTCTTTACATTTTATTATGTTTTCCCCATTTCAGAGCTAAATGATACTCCTGATAAAACTTCTTTTATAAATATGTTATCTAATGGGAAATCGCTACCTAGAATGAGATTCATATTCGATTCTTTAGCTGTAAAGGAAAATACTCTTATTATTGATTACCTAAAGGAGACATATTGGTGGTGGGAGGTCATTCACGGAGTAAGTAAGGAAGGAATTGATATTTATCGACTCTCCTATCTCTATGAAACGTTAACACGAACCCAGAAGAAAAAAAATACAGGTTTATTCTTTACCCCACAAAATCAGGTTCAGTTCATCTGTTACTTCAGTCTATACAAGTACTTGATGCTCAATAATGCTTTAGTAATTGATCAATCTTTAATACATCGAATTATCTTTCAGGGAAAAATTTCACAAGAGAACCAAGATATTTACAAAACTTTTGTAAACCAGTTGTCATCTACGTCTATAATTGATCCAAGCTGCGGCACTGGGTTATTTTTGCATGAAATAATAGAAATTTATAGCACCATAATCTTCAAGATTAAGAATTCGATTTCCAATTACGAATACCAGCAATATTTCCAGAAATTTCTCTCCAATTTATATGGTTTTGATATTGATCCTACTCATGTTATTTTAACAAAATTAGTTTTTCTACATCACTGGATAACAAAAGTTGTATCTTATGAATCAATTTCTGTTGGAGAGATGAAAAACTTTGTAGAATCAATTGTAAATATTAAAAAAGAGAATTTTCTGCTTATAGAAGAGCCAAGCAATCTAAAATTTGATTTGTGTCTTGGTAATCCTCCTTATATTCGTCATCATAATATAGATAAGAAGAAAATTATTGCAAAACTTGTTACTATTCCAGAATATCAATCAATCTTTTCAGGAAGTAATCAGCAAGTTGATTCGAAAGCAGATCTTTATTTTTACTTTTGGATAATGTTGATGTTTAAGCTTAACCCAAACGGAGTATTAGGATTAGTTTTATCACGATCTTGGTATTCTTCACGATTCCTATCTCCTATAAATTCCCTTCTCCTTGAAAAATACTTTAACATTGATTTAATTCTTGAGCTTCCTTCAGAGCCATGGAAAAAAGCAGAAATTATAACGAATATTATTATTGGACATAAGGTTGAACATTTTGATGAAGTAAATTCTACTACAGTGTTAGTCTGGAAGAAAAAATTGTCTGAATTGTTAAAGATCGACGAACCATTGTCTGAATATATTGATTCTGTGGAACAATTACGTTCAACTCAATTAAAGGATATAAATATCGAATCTTTTGAAAATAATGAATATCGAATGAGTCGAATTACAAATTCCCATCTCTTATTTTCTCGAGATAACACATACCGATTTCCAATAATGAGAATTGATTATTTTACCATGGCCCCCTTCTTTCTCCATCATATTCTTTTAGCCAATAAAGACAAATTCTGTCTATTGAACCACCTAGGGAAACTTTCTTTAGGTTCTACAACTGGAGCTAATAGATATTTCTATTTATCTGAAGATATGGTACAAAAATTTAGTCTTTCTCAAAAACACTTAGTTTCTATGACTAAATCACCAAAAGACTTTATCAGCTTAAGTATAATTGCTCCTCAGAAATCGTTATACCTGTTGTCTATTCCACCTGAGATCAACATTGAGAAAGACGTTCATTTACAGCATTATTTAGATAGTATCAAAAATGATATTCTCTCCAGACCATATTTCCTAAATAAAAGCAAATCAACTTGGTATTGTATCTCAAAAATTCAACCAGAAATTCTTATTCCAAATATGACTTATTTGCGTTCATTTGTTGCTTATAATACGCAAGAGTTACATGTAGACAAACAATGGATAGGATTTTGGCCAGATAGCCCTGTTTGGACTGAATTTTTACTTGGATTCATGAATTCATCATTAGGTGTATTGTTACGTGAAATTCAAGGAACAAGAACTTTAGGATTAGGCTCATTGAAGTTGTCGCTAAGTGAATGCCAAAATTTACTTGTACTTGATCCAAGACAGATGCCAGACACTACCATACACCAAATAAAAGAATGTCTCCAAGAATTAATTGAATTACACATTCCAAAAATTGGAGAAAAGACTAAATATCTGAAAATCCAAATGAAATTGGATCAACTTCTTTGCGTTGATTATTTGGGATTATCTCCACACTTTATGGATCAGATTCAACAATCAATCAAATTTGAGGTTGAATGGCGTCTAGGAAAACCAATATTATGATTACTCCCAACTCAGCCAAATTAATGCTAAAAAGAAGAAAGGATATACATAAACAAGTCATTTTTCATGAAGATTACTATTTGGAATACACTTTTGATCCCGCTGCAGAACCTGGTCGAATGGAGGCGATTATGAATGAATTATCAGATTTTTCAGTTATATCTCCTTCTCCTGCTACAATAGAAGATGTCCTACTCGTCCATACAGAAGACCACGCAACTCGTGTACAAAATGACTACGACCAAATTTATCAAAGTGCTTTATTGGCTGTAGGGGGAGCATTATTAGCTGCGGAAAATGCGTACAATCAGCAACCCATGTTTGCTGTAATTCGTCCTCCAGGTCACCATGCGTCTCCTGATGGTTATTGGGGGTTCTGCTACTTCAATAATATTGCTATTGCTGTTAGATATTATTGCATGCACAAGCAAATACAAAATGCTTTGATAGTAGATTTTGACCTTCATTTTGGTGATGGCTCAAATAATATATTTAGAAACGATCCTCTTGTCACTTATTATGCCTGTGATGGAAATACATCTGAAGAATTCCTCTCAAATTTAATAGATTTCCTTGCACAACATAGGAAAGTGGATTTTTTGGCCGTATCCGCAGGATTTGACCGACATGAAGATGATTGGGGGGGGCTCCTCACAACAAAGGACTATCGATCAATAGGTACATTATTGAAGTCATTCAGTGAGGACTATGGAAAAAACAGACGATTTGCCTGTCTGGAAGGGGGATATAATCATACTGTGTTAGGAAAAAACGTTCGAGCGTTCATTGAGGGTTTTTATTAAGATCAAACCTAGTCTTTAATCCCCTAAAACTCCTTGCATCATGCTTTTATATTTTTCAAAGGCCGATATTCCATTTTGCGTAATTTCTAAGATAGTAGTAGGCTTTTTTTCTCGAAAACTTTTTGTTATCTTGATGTATCCCGCTGCTTCTAGTTTGGAGGCATGGGTAGAAAGATTACCCCAAGAAAGCTGTGTCTTTCTCCTGAAGAATATTAAATCGGCGTTTTTAACAACATATAAATAAGATAAGATAATAAGTCGTGAGGGCACATGGATAACCTTATCAATATCTGTATTAAATGGAAAATCATCTGCAATACCTTGATGCTCTTCCAAAATTAATCCTCCTCAAGAACAATAACAGGATAATTTCGGATAAACCAGATATACCTAATTACGCCTAATGCTGATACCAATAATCCGAGAGTAAAGAAGTACAAATACATACCATCAAAAATATTCGGGAAGTCAAGTGTCGAAATTCCTAATCCTAGGAGGGAGGAAAATATTCCGAAAACGTAGTAATATCTTTGACCTGTTTTCTCTACAAGGAATAAACTCGGGCCAAACATGATTAAGCCAAACATACAGGGTACCCATGAGTACCATAAGGAAATATCAAGAATCGTTCCTTCAAATACCATCATAAAAGTAAAAGTAAGAATCACTGCAACTAGGAGAAGAATGAGCACATCTCGAAGAGATGTCTTCATAGAATAATTCTCTATCTTTTCTTGATCTTTAAACTCCACTCTACCAATGCGAGGATAAGTTGTTCGCTGCCTAATATATTCAATAGCCTGTGGACTAAGAAAAAGGAGAAAGGGAACGAAAACAACAAAAATCGGATTCAAGATAAGTATCGGGGAAAATAATAATACAAAGCCAGCTAAAAGTTCCGTAATTCCATCAATCATAAATTCATTAAATGTTTTTTGCTCTAGTTCCTTTAAATTAATTTCATCATTCAATGCAATCACCTAAGACATGTAGGTTGCTAATTAAACTTGTGGTTCTTTCATATTAAATAGCTTTGTATGAAGGAAGTACTTTATACAAAGTACACACTAATTTCAATTAGAGATAGGAAAAACGGTTTATTTACAATTCTAACCTTGAAGCCATAATTTTATGATAATGAGGAAATCAAGTCTTAATAATTATAAAGAAATCTTAGATGGGATAATCATGAATCTAATACGTACACCAGAAAAGAATTTTGATACTTTACCTGAATTTCCATATGAACCTAAATATGTAACATTAAATGGCGCAAGAGTTCATTATATTGATGAAGGATCAGGTGATGTCATTTTATGTCTTCATGGTGAACCAACTTATTCATATCTTTATCGTAAGATGGTCAAACCATTTACAAATGCTAAAAAGCGAGTTATTTCGTTTGACTTCATTGGTTTTGGAAGATCAGATAAATTTACTTCTTTAGAGGATTATACATATGATATGCACTATCGTACATTAACAAAATTCGTGGAAGAATTAAATTTACATGATATTACACTTGTTGTTCAGGATTGGGGTGGATTGATCGGACTACCATTTGCAGCGAATAACCCAGAGAAGATCAAGAATTTAGTAATTATGAACACTGGTTTGCCATCAGGTCGATCTAAACCGACTGAAGCTTTTATGCAATGGCGAGAATTTGTGGAAAACAATCCTGATTTGCCTATTGGGATGGTTATAGAACTAGGATTGGCAAATAAGGAAAACATAGCACCTGAAATTATAAAAGCGTATGAAGCCCCTTTTCCTGAAGAAAAATATAAAGTTGGAGCACGAGCCTGGCCATTACTTGTTCCAATCTCTCCCGACAATCCTGTGGCAACTATTATGCTTGAGACAAGAGAAAAATTAAAAAAATGGAATAAACCAGCATTAGTTATGTTTTCGGATAAGGATCCTATTACAAAAGGCGCAGATAAATTTTTCAGAAAACTACTTCCAACTGCCGAAGATAATCCCGAAATTGTAATAAGAGATGCTGGCCATTTTCTCCAAGAAGAAAAAGGCGAAGAAATTGCTAACCATATCATTAATTTCTTAAGCTAAGAAGAATTAAATGAGTATTAGTAAGGTATGAAGATAATGAACATGTCTAGGAGTATCTATACTAGGAAAGGGGATAAAGGGAAAACAGGAGAGCGGATCGAAAAAATTGACCCACGCATAGAAGCTTATGGGACAGTTGATGAATTAATTACAAGTTTAGGGGTAAGTAAAGTTTTTTCGAAGCCTCTCCTTGCTGAATTTGTCCATAAGATCCAGCAGCACTTATTCATGATAGCAGCTGAATTAGCTACCCCAATTCACCATTTCGAGGAAAAAAATGATCTATTAAAGGGAATTAAAAGGACTACCTCTGAAGACATAATTGAATTGGAGACAATTGCTGATGAACTGACCGATCAACTTCCTCCGATAAAAAATTTTGTTATTCCAGGAGGAATAAAATCAGCAGTATTTTTACACCAGTCTAGAACCATTTGTCGGCGTGTAGAAAGGAATATTATTCGATTTATGAAATTAGAGGAAGTTAATCCTGAGATCTTGAGATATATTAACCGCTTGTCTGATCTTCTCTTTGTCTTCAGTCGTTTTGCGAATATCAAATTAGGTGAAGGAGATCAGATAATTTCCCGACACGGGGTAACTAATCAAAAATCTGCTTCACCTTGATATCATTCTGCAATTAAACTTGATAATGTGTTAAAAAAATCAGTTAAATCGATATTCCCTCCCGAAATAATCAAACCAATTTTCTTATTTTTGATTTTGTAGTTCGATTCTTCATTTGCAAGACGAAATAATCCTGCTAAGGGAACAGCTCCAGATGGTTCAACTACTATCTTCATTCTTTCCCAAAGAAACTTCATAGCGGAAATAATTTGTTTTTCTGACACTGTAATTATATCATCTACGTTTTCTTTTATAGTTTTAAATGTGATATCTCCCAAATTAGTACGTAACCCATCAGCGATAGTTTTAGGGTTTATAGATGGGTATATTTTTGTTCCATCCTTAAATGAGAGGTATGCATCATTAGCATTTAGTGGTTCGACGCCGATAACAATTGTATCTGGAAATAGAGATTTGACACATATTGAAGTTCCACTGAGTAATCCTCCACCTCCTACAGGTGCTAATACATAATCTAGTTTCCCTACTTCGGTTAAAAGTTCATAAGCAGCTGTACCTGCCCCATGGATTATCTTGTAATCATTGTAAGGGTGAACAAGCGGATACCCATATTTTTCAACTACTTCTTTGGTTTTTACTACACGATCTGTTGGGGAATTTCCACATTCAATAATTGTCGCACCATATCCTCTAGTAGCCGCTTTTTTAACAAGAGGGGCGTTTTTAGGCATAATTATTAATGCTTTCACTCCTAATTCACGTGCAGCTAAAGCAACAGCCTGAGCATGATTACCTGATGAATGAGTTATCACTCCAGCAGGATGTGAGTCTTCTATGAGTTGTTTAATAGCATTAAAAGCTCCACGAGCTTTAAATGCGCCTATTCGCTGATAATTCTCGCATTTAACGTAAATATGAGCTGAGATGAGTTCATTAAGAGTACGAGATGTCATAACAGGTGTTTTATTTACATAATCCTTTATTCTTTGATATGCATCAATAATATCTTGACTCACGAATCTTGGAAATAATCAATTAGTATTAAAATTTTAGGGTTGACAATAGTGAATATTTCTGTGGACAAATAGAGACAAATATGGACAGATATTCCAGGGAAAAGGGAAGAGAATAGAAGCAATATTGCAAAGGAAAGGGGAAGAGAGCGGAAAATATGGAAAGAGCAGAGTAGTAGACCGATCTCATGAGATGCTGGTCAAAACGAGAAACTAATTGACCTCTTGATCCGAGAATAACAGGAAAGAAGCAACTTTGATTTAGATCAGAGAGTTACCTAAGTTTAAAAGAAGAAACGTTCCTAGTCAATCAGGTCGCCGAGAGTTCCGCGGAGACCTTAAACGCCTGTGGAGAGGCGGTAAGACCTGCATCTAAGCAGGCATGCGTCTATGAATCAGGAAGAATAGCTCCAAAGATGGTTGGGAATCATTATTCTTAGCTGTCTTATTTGGGTAAGTCTTTCAGAACGGCAGATAAGGTTAATGAGAGTTGAAAAGGGCCGCCTACAGACTATTCACTTATCCAAATATGACGATTTCAAATATCACCCATAATCTATAAATTCAGTCATGGGTTTGTTACTCTGAATTTCGAGTTCTGGTAATATGTCATCATCAAGAAATGAGGAAGAACGACACAAGTTGTGTACAGATATTATGCGTGATTTACACTTCAACCAATCAATTATTTTGAATCAAAAAGATCATCAAGTTCAGTTAGAGCGTCAGAAATTGAATATTTAGAAAAAACATTTTGACCCTGAACTAATTGTGTGATAATCGATTTCTGAGAATCAGTCATTTCTTGCGTTAATCCCTTGAGGAGTTGTGCACCATCAATTGGGTCTTGCATCCGTTAGCCTCTTTGTACTAATTTCTAAAGATAAAAAACTGAGTGACAATTATACTAAATGTTTAACTTTATAAATATTTCTTAGATTCTTGCCGCAGGTCTACCTAAATGGGAGATTACCTAAATTGACGTATTATTTTTCGTATTACTCACGTATTATCCCAGTTTTACCAAATCAGTCCTTTTAGTCGGTGAAGGTAAATGAATGGGTAAAAGATAGAAATACATCAAGAAAGAAATATTGAACTTGTCTATAGGTCAAATAGATCATAATTTATGTTCGAATCATCTTTGGTGTTGTATCAAGGAGTATTTTTTTCGTTATTCCCGATTTTTCTCTTAGTTGCTTGGATTGAGAGAGGATATTAAGAATTGATTCAGTTTTCAATGTACTAATGACAGCCAGTATTCTTGCTTCAGCTATCATTACATCAGAATTTTTTTCCTTTATAATCTCCTCAATATCGCTAGTTGGGGATAAGAGTGCCTCAATACAATCCTCAAATTGGATTTCAAGAAGGGAATCCTGAAGTATGGATGTTAACGTCAATTTTGAATCTGTATAAATTTCTGGAAGATATAAATGGTAAACCATGTGCTCTGTAATTTCTCCCAAAAATTTCAATTCTTTCTGGTAGGAGAGTCCAAGGTTCAATTGTTGTATCTGATTCAACAAGGATATATAGGTCCCAATTATTCTCCATTCCTTTTCATAAGACCATGGATATTTTATTGGTATTAATTGTGTATAATATTTGTGTAGATAGACCGTTAGATGAGAATAATTCAATATATATCGTTTTAATAAATAATTAATTAGAGAAGAATTGAGTATAATCATTAGAGGAAAGAAATCATGTTGAGGGTTTGAAATTTCCATTATTGAGACATTTGTTCCTGGTACGATTCCCCTAGGTTTGTAAGCTACCCGAAACTCGTTACCAATTGCAGTACAAACAAGTTTAGGTTTCTCAAGATAGTCGATAAATCTAGGATTCTTATGATTCGATTTTGACCAATGAAAATAATTAGGATTCAGTGCATAACGAGTGACACATCTTCCTGAATGAAGAAAAGGAACTACATATTCCATGGAAGGAGTGTAATTCCGTTTCAAATCTTTCTTAACAATCCTATGATCTACTCCATAATCTCCCATTATTTGAGAAAATTCCCCATTTCGAGTAATTATCTGCCAATTTGTGTCATAATATATCATAAACCGTTTGTAGTTCATAAAAACCGATTTATTTACCTGTGATACTAGTTTTAAACCCTTTCTAGGTTTAATAAAAATCGGATAGTCGTTTTTTTGTTGTTTGGTTAAGATTAATGAACACATCTCTAGTGTTACAGTTTGAAATGCTGCAGATTCATCGTGAATTTCGTCTATCACGGTTTTTTCTAGAATATAATCACGAATTCTTTCAAATTCTTCAACCCTAAGGATTGAAAATGGGAGAATAAATGCCAAACGACCTTCTGGTTTAAGGAGTTTTATTGAACGTTCAATAAATGCCCCAGCTGCATTTAAACTAATTTTTTTCGCGTTAGAGCCCTTACATGAACTGTAGGACGCCTTCAAGATATTTTTCTCAGTCACTGAAAGGATTGAACGACCATATGGAGGATTACCCAAGCAAATATCAAATCCACCTTGTCTCAGAATCTCGGGAAACATCAATCCCCAATGAAAAAATTCAAGTTGGGTTACTTTTGTATTATATAGGGACTTCAAATTCATAGTTTGGTTCGTTAAGGTTGATAAAAATTGAACGTATGCATTATTAAATATCTTTGAAAGATCTTTATTTACCTGTTCCATTAAAGAATCGATATTTGCTCTAATTACGAAATCTCTCTCTGTTAAAACAGATTTGAGTATGTCACAGCAAATAACCCAATCTTTATTCAGATACTTTTCCATTTCAACAAGTTTGGAACTCTTTACCCCTATTTTCTGAATATTCTGGGATAAATAATTAATTAAATCAATAGTCGGATTAAATTTTTCATTAATAAAGCCAAAAAGTGAGTTTCCCTCTCGAATATTTGAAAAAATATGTGTTTCAGTATCTAAATTTGATTCGGGATCTTTACCTAAAATCCAGAGAAGTAATCTTAATTTTGTAACTAATATACCCGAACTTGATTTATCTACACCGTAAATGAAGTTTTTGACGATGTTTGATGGATTATCTTCATAATTGCCTTCGTATTTCTGTTGATTTTGATAAATTCTTTCTGTCGTATAAAGTAAAAATGAACCAGTCCCACAACTAGGGTCTAAAACCGTTACCTGAGTTCTGTCATCAGATATGAGATTATCGGCCAATTCTCTGATGATTTTCCAAGGTGAATAGTATACTCCTTTTGTTTTTCGACTTGATACTTTAGGTGAAACTGAAAAATCTTTTTCAAATTCATTTATGACAATTTCTGCAAAGAATGAAAGAAATTCAGGGGTTATTTCACCCTCTTGGTTAGTAGACTCTTGGAATTTTTCCACAGAGTTGAATGTATAAGTCTCTAGAAGATTAATCACTTGATTCCAATCTTCACCTGGAATACTTTTTAGTAGTTGTTTTTCTTTCGGTGTAGGAGCTGATAGATAAAATATTGATTTCTCTACAGCCTGCTTTTCATTTCCACCTGCAGAATACTCAAATGAATGAAAAAATTTTTCGAGAAAAATCATCCTTTTTTCTGTCTTTTTCAATGAAGAAAATGGCTCTTCTACGATTTTGTTCCATGGTTGGTAATAAAATAAGGAGAGGAATTTAATAAGTGAATTTAAAGCTACCTCAAAGGTGACTGCATCCGACCAATTTAGGAAGCGTCCTTCTTGAAGAAGTAATACATAAAGCTCTTTTAGGTTTTGAGATAGCTGTTGCAAATATCATCTCTCAGAAAGTTTAGTTAATCAATGGAAGATATTATAGCTTTTAATAGTCCTTTTCCTCAATTCGAAAGTATACAGATGAGGTCTGACCATGGAATTCACCGCAAGTCACTTTCCTGCAGAAATTCTTGAGGTTTGTCACAAATTTTCTTCCGTAGGATATAAGGCATTTATTGTTGGCGGGTCAATTCGTGATCTTCTAAGAGGTGAAATTCAACCAAATGACTGGGATATTGCAACAGACGCATCTCCATCTGAAGTTATGGAGTTATTTAAGAAATTCAAGGTAATTCCAACTGGTATACAACACGGAACGGTTACTCTTCTATTTAAAAATCTTTCAATAGAGATTACAACTTTTCGGGTCGAAGGGGAATATGAAGATGGTCGTCGTCCATCCCATGTTCAATTTGTAACTGATATTGAAGAGGATCTTGCTCGACGTGATCTCACAATTAATGCAATTGCATATGATCCCATTACTGAATTTTTTACAGATCCTTACAATGGACGTTCTGATATTGTTAATAAAATTTTACGTTTGGTTGGTGACCCTGATGCTCGTTTAGAGGAAGATGGCCTCAGATTAATCAGAATATTCAGATTTGTTTCTCAATTAGGATATTCTGTTGAGGAATCATCCCTTGCTGCGGTACCAAGGCATTTACACATCTTTGACCAAATTTCAAAAGAGCGAATTGAAACCGAATTTCATAAATTAATGGGTGGGCTATATTGGCTGCAAGCAATTCGATCTCTAAATTCCACCAATCTTCTGAAACATCTAATACCTGAATATAAAGATGAATTAATGCAGAATATTCTACCTTCAATAAATTTATCTCGTTTTGAGATTACTTTGCGTATTTTAGATGATTTAACTAATGAATCATCAATAAATCTCCGATATTCTGTTCTTTTTCATCAGTTATCTGCCATCCCTT
Organism: Candidatus Heimdallarchaeota archaeon; assembly: GCA_019057635.1. Taxonomy (GTDB): domain Archaea; phylum Asgardarchaeota; class Heimdallarchaeia; order Hodarchaeales; family Hodarchaeaceae; genus Hodarchaeum. Next base: position 21,725 of record DXJL01000149.1, on the reverse strand, counting down.
CTAATTCATCCTTCCTCCTTCCAGATCTAAATAAAAATTTCTTAACTCGTATTCTCAAAAGGCTTAAATTTCCAAACAAGCGCATAGATGAGATAATACATCTAATATCAATTCATAAAATCCCTTTACCATATTCTCTCGATGATAATAAGGAGGAATACAAGAATTATTTGATAAGGCGGTTACTCTATGGCATTGCCCCTAAATTCCTTGAAGATTTCTTACTATTTCACCATGCTAAGGGGAAAATTCTTGGAAACAAACCCCTCCCTAATGATGCATTGTTTGCTGATATAAGAAGAAGGAGTGAATCCCAAAGACCAACTTATCTCAAGGATGTAAAAATTGATGGAACTGAGGTCGTTACCCATTTAAATATTAACAAAACAAAATCTGCTCAACGTGAATTTATAGGTATCTGTTTGGATTTGTTACGAGAACAAGTGGAAGTGAAACCGTCATTCAATTCTAAAAAAGAGCTATATACAATTCTCGACAATATTAAAAAAGTTTTAAGCCTATGCACCTCATCTAAAAGTCCGAGGGTTACTATCATTTCAACCGATCATGTTCGAAAGTTATACCGTGAAAATCTACATGATTATTCTTCATGGGAAAGTGCTCATACATATCTTCTCGCAATATGGCTGGTATCTTGCCTTCTTCGTCGTAATAAATCCAATATTGTGATTTTTGACGGAACTAATCTTAACTCTCCATCACATCCAACTCATAGGGAGACATTAATTAAGAAATTTAGAGCTTTTAATCCAATATTCCTACATACTAGTACATCAAAAATTGATCTCAAATTGAATTTCGATGCTAGGAGTCAAGAAGAGCAATCTCTTACTAAAAGTGATGCAGATATCATAATTTATAACCGTTATGAAAGTTTAATAGATTCATATATGAATTCCCTTCGTGTTCCTAGTAGTAGTCAAGTGGTTGAGTTATCCACGAGATCAGACGATTACGATGAGATACTGAAGGATTTACTATTAAGAATAAGGAAAAACAAACATCGTCTTATTATAATGAGTGGCAATGTACTTACTGGTAAGACTTTCACTGCGAAGAAAATTAAAGCTATGTTAAATCTCAGCTCCTAGCGAAAAATACGATTTTTGGGACTCAGCTTGTCAAGTACTCAGAGTGAAAAAGGGCAATATTTTACACCTGAAAACATTGTACAGGCAATAATTGGAAACATTATCTATTATCTTGATGAACCAAGAGATAATGATACTCTCTTAGTGTTAGATCCATCAGCTGGAGAAGGAATTTTTTGCAAAACACTTATTCAGATATTAAAGAATAGATTTAGTTCTATCAATATCGATGCTTTAGATATTGACCCTTCTGCGCTCTCAAAAGCTAAATCATTAGTGATTAACTCTGTAAATGATGATACATGTACTGTTGTTTTTCATCTCAAAAATTTTCTGACTGAATTTGATACAGAGAATAATGGAAGAAAATACGATTTAATCATATCTAATCCTCCTCACCATGCAAAATATTCTCCACAAGAGTGGGATAAAATAAGAAAGCTGCGTCCCAAAGAAACCCAGGAGAATATTCCGTCAGAATCTGCTCTATATTTCGTACTGAAGTCAATTAACCTCTTAAAAGACAGGGGTATCCTTTCTTTTATTTTACCTAAACCTTTTATTTACTCTAATAAATGGAAAATGTTTCGACAACTATGTCTAACTCAGGTTCGTCTTTTAGAAGTATATGATTTAGCAAATCAATTTTCTGGTCAATTGCAAGAGCAAGTCGCCCTTACACTACAAAAAATCTCTCCATCTTTAGAATTCCAAACTGGGATATGGGATTCTGAGAAAGAGAAATTAGTTTTCGTCTCCAAGATTAAGACTCAAAATGCGATTCGTTTCGATAATTTTTTAGTGGGTGTAACTCCCTCAGAGCAGAAACTAATGGAAAAGCTTCTGAAAGATCACAGAAGAATTGAATGGACTGCTTTTCGTGGTTTAAGTAGTCAATTTCGTGTAAAAGACGTATCTACTCCATTAATAGAAAAAGTTTCGCTTACACACGGGTTTTTATTACCAGAACGTAATTATGTCACTGAAAATGTTCCTGAAATTAAGTTTAAAAGATTAAGGCAACCTAAAATCATTGGACAACGCATAATTGCTTATAAAACCAAACCAAAATTCCAATTAGATCTTCCAATTTGGGTTGATTCCTCTGGTGTCCACCTTACTCATGAAACTGTTATTAATATAATTCCTCCTTATTCCTCGTCCAATTATATTCATGCATATGGTGCTTTACTTCAATCTAAGTTTATAACTTGGTGGTTACAACATGCAATATATACTAAACGATTTGTAACAAGTAAAGATTTAGATAAACCATATTTAAATAAATTGATAATTCCTCGTTTGAATGGTGAGTCGAATTCTGACTTCCGTAGCAAAATTAAGAATATGATAGAAATAGGTCAGCTCTCTGATATTTGTTCTACTGTAAAACAGGAATCAAACATAGACCAATTCTTCGTGATTGGAGAAATCTTCAAATTGTATCTTATGGAAGGGAAAGAGCTAAGACAACTACTAGATAATATGGTTAATCAGTCAATCTTTAATCAAAAAAATCATACAAGGAATCTCTTTAAGTTAATAAAGCAGCTCGATAGGTTTTTTCGAACAAGAAATGTAGACGACTTACCATGGCTAGAAAAAAAAATAGGAATTAAAGTCAATAAATCTTACGTCGAAGAGATAAATGGTAAATATTCAAAGATGTATTATGTTAGGTCCATTATTGACGAAATTGTTTTCAATTTTTATGAATTATCTCAAAATGAAAAACAGATAATTTTGCAGGGGGAATAAGGAAGGTGAAAAAAGGAAAAGAACCACTAGGAGCGATCCCAACACCAGAAAAAATTGTAAAATTAATGGTCAATCTCTCTCTCGATTTTATTAACGACATTCTGAACCAACCACTTGGTTCTGGAAGTATCAGCATCCTTGATAATTCAGTTGGAGATGGTAGATTTTTATTTGAAATTTTGAAACAAAAGAACAACATCAGAGAAAGTGATCTAATAAATTTTAAACTAATTTTGCATGGTTTAGATATAAATAATGAATCTATTAATTTATGTGAGTCAAAAAAAAGGAAATTAGCGACAAGTAAGGATATTGAAATTTCGTTTAAAACTGGAAATGCGTTAATTGGGTATATTAAACCTCCTAAAACCATGAAGAATTATTATACAGAAGAAAAATTAACTCGTTATTTCTTCGATGATCTTAACATTAATCAACCAGACATAAATTTAGTTAAAAATGCGTTTCATTGGTTTTATGAATGGTCCGCACCTAACACTAAAGAGGGATATGATATTTGTATAGGAAATCCCCCCTTTGGGATTTCATTTACTTCTGAAGAGAAAAATATCTATAGAAGAATTTTTGAAGGTGTTGATCCCGAAATAGAAAGTTATCTTCTATTTGTTGAACGGTCAATACATCTATTACGAGAAGGAGGAGCGTTAATCTTCCTTATTCCGAATAACTTTACTACAAACTTTCGATATCAAGCATTCAGGGATTTATTACTCAATCAGCTCAACATCAATAAAATCATCATGTTGGATGACAATGTATTTCCTTCAGTATCTGTTGAAACATGCATTGTAATGGGATATAAGAAAACTGATGCCGAGAAGGGTCTTTCCCACATCATTGAATTCAGTAAGTATTCAGTTGAAGGTGGATTCTCTCAGATTAAAATGAATGACCAAAGAATGATTATGGATCAGAAGTTCAGGTACATTTTACCTGATCTGGCTACAGAGATCACTGAAATTCTTGAGATTATGGAAACAGGAGCGCTTTTCCTAAAGGATATCGCATCTATTACGCGTGGAATCGAGTTAGGATTTAAGTCAACCTTCACTAACGAAACACCTTCTACACAGGAGTCTGTACCAGTGATAGCTGGGAGAAATATCAGTAAATTTTCCATAAAAGGAGATAGGCGATATATTGAATTCGATTCGAACAGAAAATCAATTTTCAAAGACAAATCAATGTATATGAAACCAAAATTGCTCCTCCGAAGAATTGGTCGTGAACTTATATCAGTTTATGATCCAACCATGCTATTTTGTGTGTGCGATGTGTACATAATTACCTTCAAGCCACAATGGTCTCATTTCAATTTAAAACATCTAGAAATCATACTAAACTCTTCGTTATTAACTTTTTATCTTAACCATAAGTTTCAAACAGTAAAGAAAATATTTCCAAAAATACCTATCAGCTATTTGAAGCAACTTCCCATTAAATTACCATTTTCTGCATTAGAGGAACAAGAAATAGCAGAAATGAAGATAGAGAGAGAAATATGTTTGGGAAATGAGGAAATAACTCAAATGGATGCGTTTATTCTTGACCATTATAATCTCTCTAAATCACAAAGACATATAATAGATACTTTTAAACAAAGCATTTAAGTAATTACCATTTCCGAGTAGGTAGCCCTGAAACTTTAATTCCAGAATCATGTGTTTTATATCTCCGATTGAGACCAATGAGGAAGGTAGTGAATCTTTCCACATGTCTTGCTGAAAGCGTTCCTCCAGCGTCAACAGGTCGTAGATGCTCAATTTTTAGGGCTTTCTCCTTCACTCTATTTTTAGCTTCTTTATCTTTACTAAAAATGAAAACATCCTGATCTAAGGTTGGTAATCTGTCAATGTCTCTTAAAGTGAAATTTGAAAGGGTTTTAAATGCACCTACTACAGGTATGCTGGGAGGAACAACTTTTCGGAGGAGTTCCGTGGCACTTTGAGCTTTTAGATCTATTTGCGAAAGAATGTCAACCATTTTTCCCTTTTCAAACGGTTTCAGAGGAACTGTGACATCTACAAGGATTTTTTCCTCCGTTAAGTAAGGTAATAGTGGTTCTATGGTTTTAATCATGAAATTGAATGGAGTAGTGATCAGAATTATGTCTGCTTCTTGAATACAATCTTTATTTGTCATAGGCTGGATTATCTGCTTATTTAATTTCGAATTTATCTCAAGAGTAATTTTATCCGCTTTTTCCTGCAGTCTTGATCCCATCCAGACAGGTTCACCTGCTAATCCCCACCGCAAAGCTAATCCTTGTCCTAATGGACCAGTCCCACCTATTAAACCGATTTTATCAGTCATTTCTAACACATCATTCCATTGCAGAGGTAATCTCTTGAAGCTTATCTTTTAATAACTTTTGATATTTAACTAGCAATTCGTCTGCTTGATTAGCTGATTCTGCCTCTATAGTGATGCGAATTTTTGGTCCAGTATTACTAGCACGAATTAATACCCAAGATTCAACACCAAAAGAAATACCAATTCCATCGATGTCAGTTACAGAATTATGGGATGCTTTAATCTCTTGTAACAGACTTGTAATAGCGTTAAATTTGATATTATCGGGTGCTGGGACAGCTACTCTACGTTTATACAATAATGGCAGTTGGTCGACCAATTCAGAGAGACCTGTATCTTTTGTCGACAGCATTTCAGCTAAAATCAAAGGAATGATCATTGCATCATCAAATAGGTATATATGTGGAAAAACCATATGTCCAGAGCTCTCAATTCCAATTAATGTATCCTTCTTTTCCTGTGCATCTGCAGTTAGGAATGTATGGCCTACTTTAATACGATCAACAATTGTTGATTCAGGGAGTGATTTTTCTAGTGCAAGAGAACATTCTACATTCGCTAGTACCCTTTTCTTTTTCGGAAAAATCGAGAGCATATATTTGGCTAGAATCAGACCTGTAATATCGGCGAGTAAGACACGGCCTGTATTATCGGCAATAACAGCACGATCACCATCCCCATCGAATCCCACTCCAAAATCTGCTTTCTCTTCAATAACAATTTTCGATAGTTCAGTCAAAGTTTGTTCATTGGGTTCAGAAGACCTATTGGGGAAAGCAGGATCGACTTCACAGTATAAGGGAATTACCTCAAGACCGATAGATTTTAGGACTTCAGGAGCTGACAAACATGACGAGCCATTCCCACAGTCGACAACAACTTTTAATGGTCTTTTAAGTGTAAACTTTGTACTTAAATAGTCACGATACTCATTTTTGAGATTCAAGCGAGTCATTTGTCCTACCCCTGTCCATGATGGTTGAAGAAAATCACCTTCAATGAAAATGTCTCGAATTTTCATATTGTCTTCTTCAGAAAAACCCACTCCATTACCATAATAAAATTTGACCCCATTCCATTCAGGAGGAAGATGAGAAGCAGTTATGTATGCCGTAGCAAATGCATTCCGTTTCCAAGCTGAAAACATACATGCACCAAATTGTAATGCTTCCCCAGAATACTCAATATGTATTCCAGAAGACATGACTCCGGCAGCAAAAGCTTGTGCTAATAGTGAACTTGTTTGGCGAATATCCCAGGCAATAAAGACAAAATGATCCTGGGTTTGAAATCCTTGATTTCTCTGCAAGAATGTTCCGAAGGCTAGACCAATCCGATAATGGACTGCAGCAGTGATTTCTTTATTATATACTCCTCGTACGTCATAAGCTCGAAAAATATGGCTTAGACTCGAATAATCGTTTCCTGATGTCATTATAAATCCCTTAGACGCCTTGTGCGAAAAGCTCGGCAATCGCTTTTACTTCTTTCTGGATGTCAGGTGGATCAATGGATTCATCTAGATAACAGAAAAAATAAAAGTCGTTAGTAGCTTTTTGGAGAATTAAGGATCCCTGGCCCTCCATATTTGTCAAAAGCCAGTAATCTGGGTACGCATTAAGTAATGTCAGATATTTGACTCCAGCTATTTCAGCAGAAGCTGGGTATGTTAACCATTCGTGAATTAAATAGTAGCCATCTAAAAGTCTGTCATTTGCTTGCGGGAATGACCCTGTATGCCACCAATCATTGCCGGAAGGGTCAAAAATTACCACTCCAAGAACTTTCTTTTCTTCAAGCAACTTTTCTAAAGGTTGACGGTATGGCATAGCACATTTATCCCAAAATGTATTTGACCACTTTATCAAAGAATGAATTTTGTTTTTAAATTATATGCGCATAGTAAACTCGAAAATTCTGCATCAGTATATAGATTTCCAGCTGGTATGCAATTTGATGCCTCATATCCATCTTTTAATCGGAATAATATTTGTGAATATCCTTCAAATCGATTCTTTCTCGAATATGTTATTAATTCTAGGCTGTGTTCTTCCAGATGTAGATATATTCTTAGGAATTCTTCAAAAAAAGAACCATCGGACTTATTTTCCCCACTATCCAATGGTTTGGATTTTTCTTACTTCCTTTTCCTTCCTTCTAAAATCAAATTTCTGTTGGTTTTTCCTTGGTGGTTTCATACATCTCATGAGTGATATGATTGATTGGAATGTGTATATATTTGCTCCTTTTTCCAACTATTCAGTGTCATTTCTCAATTTGGATCCATTAGAAATTCTCGAAGAGTCAAATTCTGTGAATTTTATTCAGAATTACTATAGGAAAAAACAAATAATCGTCATTGAGTTAATAATTTTCTTGTTTGGAGTATTCACTCTCATTTGGAACTAAGAAAATTCTTTTTGCTTTGTGAGAAATCAGCAATAAACAAGATTGGTTGTTGCTTTAACAGAACATCATTTTTAAACAAGTATATGAATAGATGAAAACAACTAATAATCGAAACAGGACATTTAGATCTAATGAATTCAGATAATACGGATATAACGCTAATTAATTGTCCTCATTGTAATAATAACGTCCCTAAAACGGAATTTTGTATTACCTGTGGGCAAAAATTGAGCTCTACCTTGAAGAAGGTTCAACAACCTTCATTTAGTGAGATTAAATGTCCACATTGTGAAGAGTTAGTTCCCAAAACGATTTTTTGTATCAGATGCGGAAAATCTCTCGACACTGAATCACCAGTAATTGCCAAAATTCAAAAGTGTCCTTTATGTCGACAGGAAATCCCCACAGGACATTTATTTTGTCATTTATGTGGAGCTCGATTGCAATCTTCCGTTCAAGAAGGATCACAAGCTGTTATTTGTAATCATTGTTGGAAACCAAATCCTCCAAATACAGGATATTGTGTACATTGTGGAGCAACTGATTTTGGTAGGAAAACGAAACGTTCTTTGTTACTTGAGAAACCATTTGAAGGATTTCAAGTAGAGTTGTCCCAATTATTAAAACCTGCAAGTATTCCACTTACAATAATCAGACAAGGAACATCAAGATCTTTTCCTATAAAAAGTACAATTTCACATTCACGTTCTTTCGGAGTAGTACACCGTGATCGCCAGACCTTAAGTTCTCTGAATAAAAATTTTGGTGGGTTTAACCGTCAGAATTTGCTGAACTATATTGGATCTTTTATCTTGGTTACAATGATTTACTTTTATTGGTTTGACAGATATTCAAACCCCAATAGCCCATATAGTTTCCTAATTACCGAAACTGACATCATTTTGGATGGTTTTTTTGGCATCATGTCAGGCTTTCTTCTAACATCCTTGTTAATGATGCCTATCTGGCTAGCTACCTTTTTCGTGTACAGAAAAACGGGTTATCACATAAACTATCGCTTAGATTCTTCACGAGTGCTTATTACGGCTGTTTTTAACTTTTTATGGATTTATTTTGGCGGAGGACCGATAATCCTTCGTTTAGGGGATATCAAAACAACTGAAGAAAGGGGAATCAGAAATCAATCATTCGTCAAAGGCATTTCTTGGGGATCAATTTATACAGTTTGTATAACTGTTCTCCTTGCAATCCTTAGTATTGGGGTAGTGGGTTTAGTAGGTGAGTTTTCGGGTTTCTTATTTCGGGACTTATCTCTCAAGACTCATTCATTCACAGTCTTTTTCGGAGCAACTTGGATTTCTTTGATCTTAATTTTACCATTGGGTGATTTCTATGATCGTGTGCTAAAACAATGGAATATTGTTGTATACTTCATAATGCTAATAGTCATCCTGCTCACGTTTTTTTATTCTATGCAAGTTCTCGCAATCTTAGCACAAGAAACATATCAAGCTTAATGTAAAACTCTTCAAATGCTAGTAGGGTGATTAGTAAATGTCAAATGATTCAATACGAATAACAGTTGTAGGAGTGGGAAGAATGGGTTTTTCCCACGCGCGGTTATTACATAGATTGGGTTTTCTAGATTCAATTGTTGAACCTGATAACGCTACAGCAGAAAAGGTAGGTCGAAAATTTAATGTTCCAAGTTTTTCAACTATAGAAGAGTTAGCAAGTGAACGAAAACCAAATGGCGTTATTGTTGCAGCACCAACAGACATTCACGCAAAAGTTGCTTTAGAAGTCGTTTCTCTTTTGCCTTCCTTGAAAGGACTTCTTATAGAAAAACCTGTTGCATCTTCTGTAGAACAAGCGCTTGATTTAAGGAGTAAACTTGAAGGTAAAAATTTAAAAACTATCGTTGGTCATGTAGAAGTTTTTAATCCAGTTATCTCTCGCATAATCGAAATTCTTGATAAGCGAGTAATTGGAGAACCTCGATCAGTGCTATTTCAAAGGCGAGGAGCTGTTGCTGAAGCACGTCTTGGTTCAATTGGTGATGTTTATGAAGATATTGGAGTCCACGATTTTGATGTAGCTATGCGTTTATTTCCCAAAGGTAAATTGAAGTTATTCTCTTCTGCTCTCACCTTAAACAATATAGGAAATTCCAGTATCATTGTATTAACATCTCAAGAGGAAGAATTTATAGTAACATTTTTGATGAGTCGAGAATTCGCTGGGAAATTACGGACAATAGATATTGAAGGTACAAAAGCGACTTTGTGTGCCAATTTGCTTACTCAAATTCTTGAATTAAGGAGTTTAGAAATTGCCCGAGGGGATAAGGAAGTATCAGCTATTCGTATTCCCTTTTCTAATGGAGAACAGATAAAAGTTTACGGCGAACCACTACTTTCTGAAATGTGGAATCTAGTAGATTGCATTAGGGGTGATGGTGAACCTTTAGTTACAATTGATGATGGTATTAATGCATTAAAATTAGTCGAAGCGGCCAGAAAAGGTATTGAAACTGGAAAAGTCATTGAATTTGAAGTTTAGTCTGTTCTATTGACAACCAAAAACCAGGAAAGATTCTCCATGTACTGATCTTTCACAGGAAAGAAATGGAATTTTAATGGGTGCTTTTTCCCCAAATTATCCGTAATCTCGGCTACAATTACCTCTTCATCAGTTTTTTGGTATAACAAATTCCTAAATTTTTCTGTAATCCCCGCTTCTTTGAATGGATGATATTCCAGTAAATTTAAAGTTCCTAAATCAACTACATCAATGAAATTCAATAGTTCAGCTGCTTTTTCATTATACGTGACAATTTGTCCAAGATTATTGATTTTTAATATTCCCCCTGGAAGTTTTTCTAGCAATACCCTATATTCGTGAGAGATTTTATGCACATATTCTTCCATTTGTCTTTGTTCCGTTAAATCTGAAACTGTGACAACAGCCCCCTCGACTTTTTCATCAATTACTAATGGAATGGAAGTAACAGATGTAGTCACTTCTTCACCTTGTCTGGTAAGATAATTGAGTGGAATATATTCCTTTGATCGTTGGCCAGTCATTCTTTCTTTAACCAAGTTTTCAACTGTAGTATGTTCACGAGATGGAAATAAATCATAAATTGAATGGCCAATTAATTCTTTCTCAGAGGTATATCGAAGAATTTCTACTAAACGAGGATTTACCATCGTTATTTTTTGATCTAAATCATAAGAATAGACACCAGCGGGCATGGAGGCTATTATTGACTCTAAATATTCTTTTGTACGTTTTAATTCTTGTTCTCGCTCCCGTTCATCCGTAACATCACGAATAAGCCCATAAGTTTCTTGAAGATTCCCTTTTTCATCATAAATTGCAGCTGCAGTTACAAGTGTGGTTATGATTTTCCCATTTCTATGAAAGAAATGTAGTTCATATGTATCATTTACGGTTTTTTGAGCAAATCGGCTTTTTGTTTTGGATTTGATTATTTCGGCACTTTCCGGAGATGCAAAATCCAAAACTGAGGCTCCAATAATTTCTCGTTTACTATAACCAAGAATCTGTGCGACACTTTCATTAACGTATGTCGTAGTTTCTGTAAGATCAGTTACCCATACACCGATAGCTGTTTGTTCAATTAGCATCTGAAATCGCTGTGCAAGTGATCGACTTTCTGCTTCAGCGATACGACGCTCTGTGACATCACGCATTACAATTGCGACACGATTTCCTTTTGAATGTTCAACAATAAAGCCGACGGTTTCAATTAAATGCCTTTTGCCCGTTTTTATATTCTCTAAGCTGAATTCAATCATTTTTGGAGTCTGAAGATCGACTTCTGATGCGAATAGTTTTTCGTACTCCTTTCGAATAACCGAAGGATCAACCTCTACAGATTCAGGGTCATTTACTTGAGATGGTTTTAATGATTGTAAAATCTCTTCAATTTTTTTTCCTACAGCGTCATTTTGATCAATTCCTGTTATTATAGTTGCTGCAGGATTCCAATCGATGACTCCACCTTGAGTATCAAGAAAAATTATCCCATCAATTGAGCCTTCAACGATCTTTCTATGCTTTTCTTCTGAATCTATTAATGCTTGTTGGGTCTTAACTTGATCTGAAATGTCTCGTGCAATGGCTTGAATACCAATGATTGTTTTTTGGCGTTTATCCCAGAGTGGACGAGCGTTGATATCGAGATGGAGTACGGTATTATCTTTTGTAACAGCTCTGAGTAATTGGATTTGATTATTCCCTAGTATTATCGAATCAATCATGTTCTGCCATTTATCGAAATCGGCTGTGTGAGCAATCTGGGTGTAAGTTAAATTCTCCCCCTCTTTATAACCGAACATAGTATAGAAGTTCTGATTTGATTCTTGTAAATTTCCTTTCGTATCAAAAATAAAGATTAATCCAGTCGCATTTTCAAATAAATCCTTATAACGGAACTCAGATTCCTTTAATTCACGCTGTAACCAATATCGATCAATAATTTGGCGAATTGATGTCGCCATTAAGCTGTAGTAACCAGGTTGAACACGTTTAATGAAATAACCTGCTGCTCCTAATTGTAGTGCTTGTGAGGCTATCTCTTCTGATCCTTGTCCTGTCACGAAGATAAAGGGTGAGTCGATTTCCAATTCATCTTTAAATTTCCGCATTACATGGATACCGTCAGAAGGAAAGATCTTACCGCGAATGGTAATTGTCCCAGGGAGTTTGTGATCACACAAAATACAATCGTATGATTGTTCCTTTAAGTAGTCTAGTGCTTCTTCAACACTCATTGCTGTTGTTATATTAAAATTTGGATCAACGCTTTGAAATTTTTTAACTAATAAACGTAAGAACCACTCATCGTCGTCGAGACAGAGAATTTCAGCAGGTTTCAAATCTTTTGGTATGATGTTAGGTTGAGAAATTCCTTTCACTGCCTTGACGTTGATCCAGAGAGAAATAAAATAATCTTTCAGTTTCTAAGGGATACTTAAAGATTTTTACTTGTTAAGTGTTTCATTAAAACTGGATCTATTATATAAATGGAATGAAATAGATTACACTCGACACGGAACTATTCTTTCTAGAAATACTGACGAAATGATTGAAAATCTTCAGGAAATATTGAATCAAAAAATAATTGAAACTTCTAATGTTTATTCTTTGAAAACCTCATCTCCGGGTCGAACACGATCTGGAACTTTTAAACCTACTTTTTCTCCAGTTTTGACATGTTCTACATCCTTTTTATCAATTTGCATCGAGTTTACAGTCATTGTGATATCGGTTGTTGACCCTTTTATACTAATTGTGTCGTTTAAGGACAATTCACCGCTAGTAACATGTAAAACACACACATTTATCTTTGCGAAAAAATTTTCTATAACGCCAATTTTATCTGCCATTTTAATCTACTTCATTTTTTCAGATATTAGACAACAGATAACAGGCTCTCCTATTCAAAAAGTTTGCGATTGTAGTAAACTTGTTTAGAAGTTTTCACCTAAAATCAAGTCGTTTCTTACGGGAAAACAATCGTTTAAAGAGTGTTTTTCTTGATAAAACGTTATCTTGAAGTAATGAGACTAAATTTTGATTTTCCAATTCTTCTGCGTTTGCAGCTAAAATTTCTTCGATAATACGCTTGCGAAGGGCATCGTGTAAATCCGTAATAACTTCTTCCTGAAGTGCGAAGAATTTTGTTTGAAATTCAGACTCTAAAATAAGTTTTGTAAATGGGGAATCAATAGCAATGAAATAGTCATCTTTTCCATTAATAAAACAAAGAGTTTGGACTGTATGCGTTCCAAAGGTGAGAGTTTTTGGTTTAGAATTAAAGAGTGCAGTAATAAAAGAAATAATTATCCCTAAATAACCTGCTAGAACAACTGCATCCCATTCCATATTGTGTTCTAATGGGATTTCACTACCACTGTAATGAGACACCAAACTCCATCCCTTGGGAGAAACAATCTTGCCTAGCTCTAATTGTTTTCTTAAATGATAGTGTAGAAATAACAAATCTTCAAATGCAAGCCGTGAAAAGTTGGATGAGTTCGAAGAAACAATTTTGTCTATATCATCTGTATACTTCGCTGAAATATCAAGTATTATGTTTTGCCAGACCTTTTTAATTTTACTACTCTCATCATCTGATGAGACTTCTGAAATACTAGTTCCGAATAGTATTGCTGCTTGCCCAACCAACACAGCTGATAAAATTTCTTCAACTTCAGGTGCTATTCCCCCTTGTTGGTTCAGCATCTTCATGGTAATGCTTGGATCTGACATAATAATAAAAAACTTATTTGATAGATTCACAATAAATATCTCAGAAGATAGAACTTGAGATTTCTTTGGTAGATCAAACTCTATCGAAGCTACACCATTTTCTCCAAAGATTTCCTCTCCAATTTGAGCTAATCCAGCAAGAAAATTAATCACAAAACTTTTAAACTCCTCATCGGGGTTTCCAAAACTCCACCGTATCTCTTTTTCCTCCACAAAGAGAAACCAATTTGGGTCGACTTTCATACTCATTTCACGTGTATATATTTAATTTCATCAGCGCGATTACGCTAGATTATAGATTTTGAAGATGAATCTAGTACTTTTGGAATTAAGTAAGATTAGAATTAATATATTCTTTGGGAATAGTTTTCAAAAGGGTAAATGAAAATTTCTTTTATGACAATGTCTTCATTATCTTAAAGATTTATAAGTTTATCAACATGATTCAAATCTAGATGTGAATTAAATGCTATCAGAACAGCTTAAACAACTTCAAGGGTCTCCTACGGCAAAATTTTTTCGATTAGCAAAAGAAAGAGAAGCTAATGGACATAATATAATTCATTTGGAAATAGGCCAACCAGATTTCCAACCATTACCCTCTATTGTGAACGCTACTATCGATGCGATTAATCAAGGAAAAACGACATATGTTATCAGTTCAGGAATCCCAGAATTGAGAAATAAGATAGCTTCTGCTTATACCGATGATTATTCTGTTGATCTAAATCCAAATGAGGAAATTGTTGTAACTTCAGGTGCCAAACAAAGCATTTTAGCATCAATTTACGCCTTACTTAATCGGGGAGAAAAAATTCTCTTCCCAGAACCATATTGGGTTTCCTATCCCGATATGGCGCGTCTCTCCGGTGGTCAATTTTTGACTGTCCCCATGCAAGATGATTTTTCTCTTAATCAGGAGTATGTTAAGGAAACCATCTCGAATACTGACGTTAAAGCATTACTCCTAAATTCTCCAAATAATCCAACTGGACATATCGTTTCCTCCCAAGAGCTTTCTTTTGTGAAAGATTTGATCGAGGATACCAATCTCATGATAATTGCAGATGAAATCTATAACGACTATATGTATGCTCCCAGCTCCTTCAAAACTATTTTAACTGAATTAGAAAACTGGAGAGACAATGTTATTGTTGTGAATGGCTTTTCTAAAACATATAGCATGACTGGTTTCCGCCTCGGATATTCTATTGCTAATAAAACGTTGACTCAAGGTATTTTACGATTTATACAGGCAAGTACAAGTTGTGCAACTACTTTTTGCCAATGGGGTGCAGTGACTGCTTTGGAACATAGGTTTGAAGCTCAAAAAGTAATTGAAGAAGTATTTCCTGTCCGTAGACAATTGTTACTAGATGAAGTATCTAAGATAGATGGATTATCACTCAATAGTGTTGATGGAGCATTTTATGGCTTTATCAAATATTCTCATTCAGAGAAGCCATCAGAACTTGTAGCAGAGGAAATTCTAAATAAAGCGAACGTTGCCACAATCCCTGGTGCGGCATTTGGAGATTCGGCTGATGGATATTTCCGTGTTGCTTTTTCTAGGTCTGAAGAGGAAATCAAAGAAGCTTTTAAGCGAATTAGAGATTATATGGGGTGAATTTCTTAACGTTAAATCACTATAATCTAATAAGTAATACTTGAAGAGTAAATTGACGAATCCTACATCTGAATATTTTTATATCTCAAAGTATTTTGATGATATGAGTGATTTGAGAGTTCTTAAACGAGCATTGCAAATCAGGTATATTTCTGTTCTTTTCCTGTTCCTCTTAGTACTTCTCACTCCGTTCACAGTTGAGGCTAGCTTTTCAAGCTATAATGTTGATTCCGAAGACAAATGGACCTATACAGTAGTAGCTGCAAAAAGAACTTTTGCGTTTTCTTTTGGAATCTTTGATACGGAAATTTCTACACGGGGGTATATGCTGGGAGAGGAACTTATTCCCGTTGGAACAACGTTCAACCTCAGTATCATATCCGTTCACGATGAAGATCCTGTAAATGTTGTATATCAAATGAAATCAAACACTAGCACAATAAATGTTGAAAGCAATGAGTCCCAAGTTATTTTGGGTATTCAAAATGCATTAGGCCTCAGTGTCCTAGGAAACGAAGTCAATTTCTTTAATAATTCAGCTGGAGTATCAGCTGGAGAGGAATTCTTTGTAGTACCAGTCACCCTCCCTTGGCTATCAATTTTTAATATTTGGAATCAATCTATTCCAGAATTAGATGGAGCGTTGGAAGGGATTGAGACAGTACTATATTTAGATTATGAAGAAACGAAAGAATATTTTTTCATGGAAGTAGAATATTCTGGCACAATGAATGATGAATCTACAGGTATTTTCTTGGATTTTGTATATGCTGCTGAATTTAAATGGGAGAAAAAAAATGGAATCTTGTTATTTTATGATATCAATTCAGATATGGAAGGATCAGTGAATAATAGTAATTCTGCTAGTCTATCTCTAGACATTCGACTTGAACGAGAGGATGAATTGGGTTATATTAGCAGTATTGACTTTATTATTGTTTTCATTGCAATAAGCTCATTATATTTAGGTACTGGGAAGAAGAAAAAGAGAAATTAGGGGAAATCTTTTCTCCGCATTGTGAATGCTGCGAGGAATAAAAAACCAATTACTAGTCCTATACAGACTAAGACTGAAGAAAATACTTCAAAATTTGCTATAGAAAATGACAGATAATCACTTAAGAAATATTCTGAGGCAATATAATTAATGTGATTGGCTATGGAAAAAGGAGAAGCTCCTGTAAAACCACCAAATAAGAACTGGCCGAAAAAAACTTCAAAATATGCAATCGCTAGACCTAGACCTATTGCATTTTTATCGATGAATACGCCAAGGAATAAAAAAATCGTAGCGTATACTACGTACCAAAGGCCCAAATACAACCATGTACCAATCAGTACTGATAGATTTCCAAAAAGATCAATAGATTCTGGTAGTAAAATATAAAATCCCAAGTAAAGAATCAAAGTATTGATTGCTACGATTATTAGACCAATAAACATGATAGTAATCCATTTGGCAACAACTATCTCTTCTCTTCGTACAGGACGCGCTAGCAGTTGGCTGATGGTTTTATTCTCCTTCTCGTCAGAAATTGCGGAGACACCTAATATTAGGGAGATTAATGGCATAACAATAAAACTAAATATTGAAGCAGGACCTACTAGGTTAACATAATCATCAATTCCAGGTCTAAAAATATTGCCAATTGTTAGTAATGGAAGAAAACTAATCAAAATCAAAATATATGTTTTCTTGTCATACATATATTTATTTAAGAAAATTTGGATCAAGAATATTCCCCGTGAAAGTAAGGGAGGGGAATACCCATAGTTTGGTTTATCTTGTGTGACAGTCATGTTCTTATTCCTCCATTATGTTAAGTATTCGAAAATTGCCTCAATGTTATCTGTAGTGCTTTCAAGATGCTCAATAGAAAGATTGTTTTTAGCGATCAGCAGAGTCATTTTCGGATAAAACTCCTTTGGATTATTAGTAATTGCAATTAAATCAGTAGCTGATTTATCAGGGTTGAATTTCAAAGAAGTAATAATCGATTCATCAATCATTAACTTTGAAAGACTTTTAAGGTGATCAATTGGCGCATGAATCAATATTTGATGTGGAAACTGATCGATAAGCTCTAAAATTTCCGAGGGAGCTCCTTCAGCAAGTGTTTGCCCTCGATGAATGAGAATCATACGTTTACTCATTTGATCAAGCTCATACAAAATATGACTGGAAATTAGAACTGTTACCCCATCTTGATTGAGTTCCAGGACCAGTTTTTTCATTTCACGACGGCCAAGTGGATCAAGACCTCCAAATGGTTCATCAAAAATAAGCAAATCTGGATTATGAACGATAGCTGCGGCTACTTTTAGGCGTTGTTTCATTCCTTTAGAATAAGCTCTGATTTTTTTTCCTTTAACGGCTAATCCTACTTTCTTTAATGCCTCTTTTGCTGCTCGTTCTGCTTCTTCACGAGGTAAAAGTAGCTTGGCAAGAGATGATACAAATTGTTTGCCTTTCATCCATGGATACAAATCATCATGCTCTGAAACATAACCTGTTCTTTGTTTGAGTCTGTTATTATTAATAGGATTTTCACCAAGAACAGAAACTGTTCCTATATCTGGATAAATTTCACCCATGATAGCTTTTAAAGTTGTACTTTTTCCTGCTCCATTCGGACCTAAAAACCCTGTTATAGAACCTGCTCTAACATGTAGACTCAAATTTGATATCGCAACAACATCACCAAACGATTTAGATACATTTTCCAATTCGATCACATGCTGTGCCTCCTATATACTTGAAATACTACTATCGCAATGCCAAGTGAGATAATTAAACCTAGACTTCCGAAAATCATCCATGTTTCAATTCCGATTCCATTTGCCAAGTTTAGAGTATGCTCTCTACCGAGAAGATCTAACCTGATTATTGATTCACCGTCTATAATATAGGATCCAATTAGAAGAAGTGTTAAAACATCACCTAATAACTGAAGACCTACTTCTCCTCCCTGTGCAAATGCAAGAGAGGGAATAATCATGTTTGCAAGGAATAATAGCATAAAGGTAGTAAGGCCAGCATATAGACGTCGGCCAGTTAAGGAAGAGAATGCCAAGATGATTGCGGCATAAGTTAAATTAATTAATTCAGTGAAAAGGATGACATGAGCTAGAACTGGAAGAACTGCTATAAAATCCATATTTCCTAATCCAATGTAGAGTAAGAAAAATTCTAAAACATACGGGAGAGTAATTATTACATTTCCGAAGATAAAAAATGCCCCAAATTTTCCCATTATATATTCGTATTTTTCTAGCTTTGCATAATAGATCTCATTTGTTTTATTCGTAATATCGTCTGCAATCAATCCTGATCCTACAAGTACAGCAAGAAGCAGTATGAAGAGACTTGTTCCACCGATCGAAAAAGTTCCCCCGCCAAAGCCATTATCATGGTTTGACTGTCCTCCACGAATAGTGGTTTGAAAGCTTACAATTCCCCTTACTAATGGTATTAAGGTATCCTCAAGAATCTGTTCATTACTTAAGATAGGATTTTTAAAAGTGAGTACCATGATATTTGTTATAAGTAGGGTAAATAGTTGAAAGCCGATAAGAATTTTAATTGCACGAGATCGGTCCCATTCGTGAATCCACCACTGCCAAGAAATTGACCACATTCGGAAAATTCGTCCACGACGGACTCCTGTATATGGCCGAAAAGAAAACTTCCTAACATATGCACCATTCTGATTCGATTTATCGCTCATTGAATACCCTCCTTATTTCGGAACAAGTCGACAAAAACATCCTCAAGTGTGCTAGACCGACTTCCAAAGTATCTAATTTCCGCACCAGAGTCATAAGCAGCTATGAAAATTGCCTTTTCTGTATCATTGAATTTTTTTACTTCGATAAACCCTCCCTCATCCCATACCTCAAATCCCTTATCTTTTAAATTCCTAATGAATTGTTCCTGATGATATTTCACTTTCACACTAATAGAAGTGCTTCGACCAGAAGTTAAATCTTTAATTTTACCTTGAGCAAGTATTTCTCCTTCAGAAAAAACTATGGCGTAATCTGTTGTCTGTTCAACATCTCTCAATAAATGAGAGCTTAATATAACGTGTTTATTTTGGTCAGTTTGTAAATTACGGATTAATTCTAACATTTGAGTGCGACCAGTGGGATCTAAACCATTTGTTGGTTCATCAGCAATTATAATTTCTGGGTCATGAACCAAAGCTGAAGCAAGTTTAACTTTTTGTTTCATTCCAAGGGAAAATGTCCCTAATTTTCTATATCTTTCCTCACCGAGACCAACATAATACAACGAATCACTTGCCCGTTGTTTGGATTCTGCATTGGCAAGACCATTCATCCGCCCACAGAAAGCTACAAACTTCATAGCAGTCATATCGGGAATAAAAGATGTGTTAAACTCAGGAATATACCCAATACGATCCCTCACTTGATTTATTTCAGATTTGATATTGTACCCTAAGACATAGCCTGATCCTTTCGTTGGACGAATGATTCCCAGCAATGTTCGGATTAATGTTGTCTTTCCTGCTCCATTGGGGCCAAGAAATCCAACACCACCTGTCGGAACCTTGATTGAAACGTCATCTATTCCTCGTATGGAACCATAAAATTTAGAAAGGCGGTCTGTAGTAATTATTTCTGCGCTCATGGTGATTACAACATAATTGAGAGATTTGAAGATAATATTGTAAAGTATTCATATTAGGTTTAAAAAAGTGAAGATGGGGGTAATTGATCTTTGATGTCTTCCAGAAATGATAATTTTTTCTTGATTTAGTTCCTCTCATTGCTGATGTAGTTACTCTCTGCTCTTGTTTAATCAGAAGGAGGATGTTTTTCTTTTAAAAGAGGTATTTCTAATATAAATGTTGATCCTAATCCAATTCCTTCACTTTCAGCCCAAAGAGAACCACCTTGAGCTTCAGCAAATAATCTGGAAATGTACAATCCAATTCCAGTACCTACTACCGAATATTGTGTTGGTAAGGAGACAAATTGATTAAATATTACTTCTAAGTTTTCTGTTGATATTCCACAGCCGTTATCCACGATTTTAAGTTGTAATACATTCTCTAGAACCTCAATTTCAATTAAAATCTGACGATTATCGTCAGGAGTATGTTTAATTGCGTTGTCGATCAAGTTAGTTAAGATCTGCTCAATTCGATCCTTGTCCGCATTGACCCAACAGCTTTTTTCAGGGGAATGTCGTATTATTTGCATAGGATGACCGAGCAATGTTTCAAATAAGGGAATTAACCTCTTAAGATATTCACATAATTTAAACTCTTCTTTTTGTAAATCGAAGATACCCTGCTCCATGCGGGTGAGATCACTAACACCCTGCACTAGTCGTTCAAGACGTAAAACATTTTTCTTTATCATTCTATAAATTTGTACGCGTTTTTCTTTTTCGATATCTGTTTCATTACTCCTTTCAAGTATTTCAGTAAAGCCTTTAATTGAGGTTAATGGAGTTCTTAGCTCATGCGTTGTCATAGAAATGAAATCGGATCGTTTTTGTTCTAAAACAGTTTTCGCGAACTCAGCAGCACGTTGTTGAGAAATATCTTCCATCGATCCTTCATAAAATAGAATCGATCCCTCATCATTTAGGACTGCTCTTGAATGTTCTCGAATATAAATGTGAGGACCATCTAACCGTTTAATGCGATACTCAAAAGTTTTTGCTTCCTTACTTCCAGCTATTCTAAAAGCAAAATCGGCGCGTGGATATTCAATTTCTTTAGTTAACTCATTTATATTCCATCTTTCGAGTTCTTCAAATGAATTGGCTCCTAATAATTGCACAAATGCTTTATTAGCGGCAATAAACTGTCCACTAGGAGTAGAGCGATATAATCCAAGAGGGGTGTCTTCAAATAAATCTTGATAATCCTTTTCCGATTTTTCAAGTTTAGCTTCAGTTAATCTTGTACGTGACTGAAAAATTCCTCTTATTCCGTAGCTATACCCGATCAAAGATATTGAGAATGCTAAAAAGAAAATTATAATAATTGTTATTACTTGACTCAGCACAAACTGACCTGCAGAAGAATTGTATACTTCTAGGATAGATTCCGCCATAATGTTAATGTCAGCTTCGCTTATAACGATGCAAAATAGAAGATCAACGGTTTCTAATGATTTGTAAAAAATTAATTTTGGGACTTCTACAGAGAAAGCTGCGCCAGTTCCAATATTTGTCTCAATGA
>DXJL01000148.1 GCA_019057635.1 Candidatus Heimdallarchaeota archaeon | reverse complement strand
AGCCAAAATCGGTTACATTGGTGACAGTTCCTTCAATGATACTACCTACCTCTAAATCTTCTATCGTTAGAACAGATGATTTCAGGATTGGCTTATCAAAATCATCTCTTGGATCACGATAGGGATTTTGTAAGATTTCAATGATGTCAATAATAGTGACCAAAAATTCTTCTTGATGTAATTGTTTAGCAGCAAAGGCTGGATTTAGCAATTTTAACTGTCGTTGCAACCGTACCCGACGATCTTTGGTAGATAAATCATCTTTAGTGAATTTAGCTAATTTTATAATACTTTCTGCTAATTCATATGATTCAGGATGAATAGGAGAGTTATCAAACGGATCAGGTGCATCAGGTATTCTCAAAAATCCAACACTCTGCTCAAAAGTCCGAGGTCCGATTCCAGGAACACCTTTTAAATCTTCACGATAAACAAAAGCTCCATTCTCCTTCCGGTAGTTAATAATATTCTTTGCTACTGACTTAGTAATTCCACTCACATATTTCAGTAATACTTCAGAAGCTGTATTAACATCAGCACCAACTAAGTTTACAGTATCAACCACTACATCCTTTAATGCCTTAGAAAGACCAGAAAGATCATGTTGATATTGTCCAACCCCAATGGAACGTGGGTCAATTTTTACCAGTTCAGCTAGAGGATCCTGTAATCTTCTTGCAATAGAAATAGCGCCTCTTATACTAACATCTACATTTGGAAATTCTTCACGAGCTATGTCACTTGCACTGTATACTGAAGCTCCCGCTTCATTAACAATCACGTATTTCAAATCAGTTGCTTTAGCTATATATTTACTAACGAATTCTTCTGTTTCACGGGAAGCCGTGCCATTTCCAATTGCTATAATCGAGATTTTGTGTTTCTCAATTATTGCTTTCAACACCAGAGCTGACTTCTCAAATTGCTCATGGGGTTTTGTTGGATAAACTGTGCCATTTGCTAATACGTTTCCCATCTCATCAATTGCAACATACTTGCATCCAGTTCTAAATGCTGGGTCAATTCCTAAAACGCGTGACTGGATGGGAGGACTGAGTAATAAATGTTTAAGGTTCTCTCCAAATACTTGTATTGAATGCTGTTGAGCCTTTTCAAATTGTATTCGTTTTAATTCCCTTTGTAAACTTGGGCCAAGTAAGCGTTTCCAACTATCACTTATAGCAAGATCAAGTTGTTCACTTATCTCCGTATTGATGTTTATACATGAGGAAATATCTTTTGTAATTCTTTCAATAATCATTTCTTCAGGAAATGCTACTTTAAATGATAAAATACCTTCTCGATCTCCCCGCAGCATTGCAAGTAAACGATGAGGGGGAACACTTAATGCGGGTTCTTCAAACTCAAAGTATTGTTCATACTTTTTCCCTTGGATGACTTTTTGAGAATTTTCTTGTTCTTCCTCATCCATTTTATATAATAATGACTTTTTTGTTGTAAAAAGGGCTTTACTGAAGTAGCTATTGCGTACAGAGTCTCGTACTCCTTTAGAATTGGATAAATCTTCAGCAATTATGTGTCTAGCACCCTCTAGAGCTTCCTCCGAGGTTCCAACACCAAGTTCAGAGTTAACATACCCATCTGCAATTTCAACTAATGATTTTCCCTCAGGATAGTCATCTTCACCAAACAATATATTAGCCAAAGGTTCTAATCCTTTTTCACGAGCAACCATACCTTTTGTTTTCTTTTTTCGCTTGTATGGGAGATTTATTTCCTTTAATTCTGCTAAACTTGTAGCATTCGCAATACTAGAAGCTAACTCTTCGGTCATTTGTCCTTGTGCTTCTATCACTTTGTGAATTCGTTTCCTTTCACGATGTAACTGAGTTAATTCTTGATAATTCTCTTCAATCGCTCTAATCTGAGTTTCGTCTAAGGATTGGGTTTTTTCTTTTCGGTACCGAGCAATAAAAGGGACAGTATTCCCATCATTGAGTAACTGAAGGGTTGAAGAAACCTGTTTTTGCGTTAACTGTAGCGAAGAAGATATCATTTGTAAGATTTCAGTAGTAGAATCGCCCGTTGTGGTTGACATGATAGATTACACAATTTAAAGCTAGATACAAATCAAGAGGGGGGAATAGGGATTGGTTTTAATAGAAATTGTATAGATAACCAGAAATATTTATTAATTTGTATGTTCAGGATAGAATTGATGATAGCTGGAATAATTCTTGCTGCAGGTGAATCAAGGCGATTTCCTACACAAAATAAGCTCTTGTGTGAGTTTGTTCCCGGAATAAGCATACTAGAATCAGTCTTACTTGCATTTCTTCAATCAGAAATTAACAATATCGTAGTTGTTACTGGATTCGACTCACCTAATATTGTTGAAAAAATCAATAAGCGATCATCCAAACATCAAACTCCCGTCAGCACTGTATTTAATGACAATTATCAATCAGGAGGAATGTCTTCTTCTATTATCACGGGATTAAAAGCCGTTATTAACGCTGATGCCGTATTAATAACTCCTGCGGATATTCCTCTTATTCCTACATCAGTCATAAATGCAATGGTTTCTCTCTATTCACGTGACTCTAATAATATTATAATTCCTACATTTAATAATCGAAGGGGACACCCAATCCTATTTAAGTCAACTCTATTTCCTGAAATATTATTAATTTCCGAGAAACACAGAGGATTAAAAGAGATTACTACTAAACACCGAGAAGAAATTGTTTATCTACCCATGCAAGAGTCTGGAATACTTAAAGACTTAGATACTATTAAAGATTAGAAAAAATTTTCTGAGACATCGAACCCCATTAAGAAAAACTCTTTATAATTTTTATTTATCTTCCCAGTTTAGTTCACGGTACGATCGAATATGAATTCTGCAATACTAGAGCTAGTTGGATCAGTCCGCAATCCCTTTCCTAGCAAGAAACGGAAAAAAATTATCAAGTTCTTTGATAAAACTTCAATTAAGACAATCTTACTAGAAAATGGATTCTTAGAAACTGAATTAGAATTTCTTATTCCAATTGTAAATGGAACACGAACCTCTCATGATCATATACTCCAAGATAAAGATCACATCTGGATTGCACTCCCCATTGGTGGAGGTTAAAGAACAATGAAAAATGTAAGAGAATACAAATACCCTTCGAACGTCTCACAGGCTTTATCTCTATTTTCAGAGCAAAAGAACAGTACCTATATCGCTGGTGGAACCCATCTTGCCTCAGGGAATAGAAATAATACGATTAGACTTATTGATTTGACTCGACTGGGATTGAATAAAATCGAAGATGGGGAAGGGAATATCGAAGTTGGTGCTACAACAACAATAACGGACATGTACAATTCACCTAGAGTTAAAAAGGTGGGTAAGGGTGTATTGAAGAAAGCATGTCAATTAATAGGCGATACCCCATTAAGAAATGCAATAACACTTGGAGGGAATATTGCTCGTTTGTATACATGGGCAGGACTACCTGTAGTGTTACTCACTTTAGATGCAGAGATTGAGATTATAAACCAGCAAGAAAAAACGTACTCAGTTGAAGCTGTTGAGTATTTTACCAACGGTGGTATAAAGGATGGAGATATTATCTTAAAAGTTAGATTTCCACAAAAAAATTCCTGGTTTCATGCATATGAAAAATTTGCACTGACAACAGTAGATTATACATGGTTGACGATGGCATTTGCAGCAGAAGTAAAAGATGGGCAAATAACTGATGCTAGACTAGCAGTATCCAGAATTACGAAAGTGACACGGATAACACCTGTAGAAAAAGCGCTAATTGGACAACAAGTGTCACAATTAGATTTAGAAAAGCTTAAGTCACTTTTAAAGTCCTCAGTTGATATTGTAAAAGATTATCGAGTAAGTAAAGAATATCGAAGTCAACTCTT
>DXJL01000017.1 GCA_019057635.1 Candidatus Heimdallarchaeota archaeon | reverse complement strand
CGAACCCCATAAAATAGTGGCCCGCACAACCGAGGATATCGGAAAGATATTGACCCATGAGCGAATACGCCTGCGTCATACAATCAGAGAAAATAAACCAGAATCAATCAGCGAATTAGCAAGGATGCTTGACCGTAAAGAATCGAATGTGCACAATGACCTTACCTTCCTTGAGGGCATCGGTCTTCTTGAGATCAAGAAAGGAAAAAATCACGTTAAGAAAATCCCTGTTGTTGATTATGATGCACTACATATAACAGTTCCTGTGACGGGGTGACTTATTTTCTAAATTGATAAAATATTCATTTTCTACTCTGCCTTACTCTATTAGCTCAACTTGCTGATCTTCCCGATTAGCATCTCGTTCATATGATCTTCCCAAACGTCGCAGAATTTCAGATGTTCTTGGCCATTGAAGCATAATCTGTTCCACCTGTTCTTGATATTTCTCAGCAAGTTCTCGTTCTTGTTTACCACCATCAAAAGGTGATCTAAATGTTGCCCCTCTTGAGTTAAATCTTCCAACTTCTATTGCTTCTTCAAGTTCTGGATTTTGCAATTCTTCAACGAGATCTCTTATTGCTTCATGAGGCCATATCTCATCTGTCCCAAGTGGAGAATTAGATAGAATTTTGCCTATTTGATCATCACCAAATTTCATTATACCTAAATGTTTCAGCTTCTCCCTAGCTCCATAAACCCACTCTCGGAGTTTCTCACCATCAATAGAACTATTTTCGTTTTGGCCCGGTAAAATAGAAATGTTATTTAATAGTTCCCATGCATTTTCTGTTCTAAGTTTAATAGATTCTTCATGTGTATCTTCTTCACCTTCTTCTGGTTTAAAGACCCAAGACACAAGTTGTGCAAAAAATGCAGGATTATTTATAATCTCTTCTTCAAGAAATCTTGGTTTAACTGATTCGAATCTAAAAATTTTTAGATACATCCATTCAATTTGAACAATTTCTTCTCTTGGTAGTTGCTCTTGTTCTTGAATATATTCAATAGCTTTAAGGATATTAAATCGAACTTGTGAGATAGGTATTTGCTCATCATCTGTAGGATCAACGGCTATCTTTTTGAGAATTTCTCCGAGCAAATTGCAATCTAAAGAAACTTTGCATTGTGAACCAAATAATATTTGACCTGACGCAATGATTGCCGCCAAAGGCCTTCCAACCCCTAATAACTTCTCTATCACCCAATTGATTTTTTCTATTTCATCATCTTTCAAATAGTAAATTCTGACTTCCTTCCAATACTTCTTATTCACTTCTATCTTTACCTCTTTCAAAATATCGAACGTATCTTGATCAAAAGGTAAGCCTAATAGAAAACTCGCAAGCTTATCATTACTCCAGACCCCACACTGTTCAAACATACTTTTTATGAATTCATCATCATTATTTTTGCATGAAAAGATAAAAGAACGAGAAACAGTTATAAGACCTATTTTATCACTATCAAGCCATTCCATCAATTCATTATCTAGGTTACGTTTTATTTCTGATGTGGCTATTACATTACCAATTAAATGAGGGTGAGTGCAGCTATTCGCTAATTGCTTAACTCCATCAATTCCCTTAGTTTGATATATTTCAACCAACGCATCCTGCCGATAATTTCTTATAATTTCCTCTCGCTCTCGAGAATCTATCTCTTGTCTGATTATTGGATTAATGAGATTTGGAAACTCATTAAAGAGGTACTTGTTTTTTAATAGTGAATCATCCGGTACAATGAAAGTATAAGTTTTTTCTAACTTGTCAACAGCTGATTCGGGTAACGCCCACTCTGCATCCTTATATTCTCTGTGTCTGGAAATACATATTCTGAGTCTGTCTGCAATCTCTAGGCGTACTTCATCACCTAACTCATCCAGCTCAATTGACAAGATTTTTTCTATAAATTCGTCGAACTTATTTTCAGGAAACTGATCTATTTTTTCAACTAGTTCAGGCCATCTTGATATTGGCTTTTCATTTACCAAACTTAGAAGCCTATCCACCACCCTTTCAATATATTGATAATATTCTCGAGTGATTATTTCTTTTTTTATACCTTCCGCCCAATCCCGATAATCTGGCTTATGAATTGGAGTAGAAATACCTCCGATTCTTTCTGGTAAAAGTGAAATCAGTAGTCTCCAACCCACATCTGGATGAAATCGAACCAGATTTGCATCAATGATTTGTAATCGATCCTCATAGGTAGCCCGTGTATTATTTGCCCACCCTAAAAAAATCTCTTTTAAAGAATTAAAGGGGCGGTTAATATACCTTCCACCCGGATCAATTTCTGAAAGTCTGGCAAGGGCTCGAGTAACTCGGGGTAAATAATTTAGGTCCCAAGATACGATTTCAATAGCCCAAAGAAGGTTAGAATGAAGACATCCACCAAATTCCCCTCCTTCCACGAATAAAGGACTAATGGGGGGTTCACTTCCTTGCATACTGCTTTCCAGATGTTGAAGGAAACTCTCAGGAGATGCTTCAGCTAATGGTAATAAGTTGCTACCAAACGAATACCAACCTCTAGCAGAGACATCATTTTTCAGCAACTCATTGATCCAATAGGCCATTCGATCAGTAAGTGTTATTTCACCCACGTTTTGGCAAGTACTATCACCAAATACCGCAAGAAATGCCACAGTATCCGCAAGACCGGACTTCAACACCTTAGAATATTCTGGAACAGCACCTTTGATATTTGCCATCCATCTTTCTTCGGGTGGTAAGTCATAGGATGGGTCTGATTCACCTAAAATATCAAATATAACAGATTCTAAACGTTCTATCCTTTGCTTATTGATTTTATGAGCAACGAGTGACCAGAGATCAATTTTTGAAACGGCCTGCCAATTACTCCCTACTAGACGCACAGGTGCTTCTGAAACGGTAGCAAGTTCTAATAATTTCTCTTCAAGCTGCTCATAAGGAACATCAGCCAGTCTTGAGAGAGCTTCTTTATCTTTTTCCTTTCTATTATTCCATTCCGTTGACATCAAAGCGGCAACAAGTATATTTGCATCAAATTTATCAATCCATTCTGGAGTATTATATTCCTGAGGTTCAAGTATTTCATGCCGCAGAATTGGTCCTAAATAACCACGAGTATCGTTATATATTTTCTCTGCCTGACCTAGATTCACTCCCATTGATTGTAAAGCATTTATCCTATCATCCCTCGACATTTTCCCCAATTGAATTTCTTGAGAAGCTGTTCTTTTAGCATTTGAATCTATAGGGAGTACGATGAAATGTCCTTTTTGTTTTGCTAAACCAATATTTTTTGGGGAGAATCTCTGTGGAATTAATATCAAAGTATTCTGTGTATCTAGTAAGATATCCCATAAATTCTGATCTTCAACAATTAGTACCTTAGGAGCTAATTCTTCATCATATCTCAATGTTGCAAGTCCAAAAGCATAAGCCTCATTTTCAGAATTTGCTTTAATACGAATGATAGCTGGATCGCCCTTTAATGATTTTGACAACTCTTCTGACTGCTTAGCACGTCCATTTAGGACAAGATTAGAGGTTGCCGGAATAGATGTACAGTGTATCCACGATTCCCAGGCCAGCTCAATATCCCAGATAGCTTCTGCTTTCTTTCCAATAAGATTAGCAAACCATCGATGAACACTTGGACATTGATGTAGCCAATTTTCTAAATCGTCTGCATTGATTCCTTTTACTTGTTTCCAAATCCCTTCTTTGTTTTTTTTTGCGCACTTACTATCCTTATCTCGCCAAGTTCTTGAAGTGGTAAAGACAAATGTGGTTTCAGAAGTATTGAACTCACCTGGGTCATCAGTTCGTTTTTGATAATCACTTTCAAATTTGTTATTAATACTGTTATTAGTTCCAAACTCCCAAACAGAAAAACCAGAAGGAACGAATTCATTTCCTTTGTCAACCTCCAGTGTGCCATCCCATCCACTAACAGCTATACTATCTCCTGAAGGAAAATGTATATGTTCCGGTTTACAGTTTGCACGAATCAATCTGCGGATAAGTTCAGGTAATATTTCTTCAGCTCGACGTTTATTTGTTTGAGTCCAATGTTTGATATCGTTAGAAGTTACAAACCAGCCAGTTGTCATAAAATCCTCTTGTAGATCAAGATTATTGTTAACTTAAGTCATTATGTTTCGAAGCAAATTTCAGCACATGAAATTGCATATACGATTGTATGAGCAATCCTTTGCATATTAATAAAATTTTAAAGTATATATGAACTTCGAACATTCTTTATTTTAGATGTATAGAGGCTGTCCATTAATTAAAAATTACGGGGAAAAGAAGGCAAAATATGGCTTTAAATAAGAAAATAAGGAATGATTTTATTGCTCATATTAATTGTTAGACAGCCTCTATAGGCAATCTCCAATCCATTTTTTTTCAATTGTGCCTTGTTTTAGTTCTTCAATTATTATGTCGGTTAAAGTTCATTTCACAATGCATAAAATAGTCGATTCGCAGTCACGTTATACCACATACGAAATGTAACGAGGCCTGTATAGTGCATTCTTCAGACGAATTCCTATTAAAATATTCATTTTCCCCTTTGTAGCCCTCCCATCCCCCATCACTTCAACAGCCCCCTCACAATCACATACACAACCTCGGACTCATCAGGCCCGCAGGATATCATAGTCTCCACCTGTTTCTCATCCACACTGCAGATGGCGGCATCATGCGTCACCTTGGCCCTCTCGTCGAACACCAACACCCTGGGCACCGCCTCTGCCACCACACCTTCCCTGCCTCAACCACGTCCCGGCTGG
>DXJL01000147.1 GCA_019057635.1 Candidatus Heimdallarchaeota archaeon | reverse complement strand
TGCTAGTAATAATCCCACTAATCGGTGTCCTCTGGTTATTACCAGTATTTCTTTTAAGTATTGGGAATGTAGTAACTCAGTATGTATCTACTTTCACCATAGGTGACATGGTTAGTACATTTATTGAAGAATTCATACATCGAATTGTGGATTTTCCAAGCTTAATCGAACTGGACTTCATTATTATAACTTCACTTGCAACCCTTGTTGTAGGTTTCGCTGAAGGATTTGCTATCATTGCAATCATTACTGCATTATTCCGAGGTGTAGAGGTTGCTCGTACAGGACGAATTCTAGTTAGATCTCCTCCTAAAATAGTAATCTTTTTCAAATATTTAGTTATGTTTGGAGTTTGGCTGTCTCTTCTTTGGGATAGTTTTGTGGAAATTGTTAAGATGGTGATTGATTTTCTGGATATCGATCTCGAATTTGATGTACCTGATTTCTTAAAAATAGTGTACGATATGGTATTGATTCCTATCTCAGAGTGGTTAGCCACTATCTCGGATATACTGAAAAACATTCCTTTCTTACTCATTCCCATTATAATTATATTTTCTGGAGCATTTAAATTCCTATCCGTCACATTAATAACCCCACGTGTGCAAGAACGTGGTGAATATTTCTTCTTGTTAATCTCTACGGCTTTTGTTTTGATTGTAACAAACATTCTAGGTTTTATTTACGAATTAGGAATTCTTAATGCTCCTTTACTATCAATCCCAGGCGCTCCTGAGTTACTATCGAATGCAGTTTTCATCTTTGCAGATATGGAATCCCTTTCATTTTTTAGCGGTTTCTTTTTTGGCATGGGATTGGTTTTTTGGCGGCTTACCCATTGGAGAAAGCCAAGTGTGACGCCCATTACTCCAGCTGGATTACAACTGCAAGCTGATGAATTACCAGTAGAAGACTCCGCTGTTGAAGAAGAAACAGTTGAAGTCAAGGAAGAGACTGAAGAGGAGGAGTCAGATACTCTCCTAGAGAATAGTTTCCTTGAAGAAATAATGGATAATGAAGAGGATATGTAATTGAATCAACTCGCTTAATGTTGGAGGGTAAATGGCTAAGATAATACCCAACATTTGATCAATCCTAATAAGTGTACATAAGAACAGTAGATAAATAAAAAAAGGATTATTCTGTTCATTAAAGTGACTGGGAGAGACTTTTTCTGACTCAGCAAAAAATTAGATATGGATTTGGATGGAGAGGTATTTAGGCATCATAAACGACAAAATGTTAAATAGTCGTTAATTTTATACAATGTTATGGAAAAGATCATCAAGAAACTTGATGGGGCAAATATGGACATAGATTTGTCTACAAAGCAAGACCTTTCTTGGAAACAGGATAGATGCCCTTGGAACGAAACTGAAGGCACTAACGAACACAAATGTGCCGTTAAAAATGTTTCAATTTGTCAGTATTTTCGTGGGATTGAATATTTAGATACTGTTCTTTGTTGTTATCCGCATTAATCACAATGCTAATTCTGTGTAAATATATTTCCCAGTCAATAATAATTAATTTCCTAAAGACAGAAACAACAAATTAAACCAGGTTTTTTCTGAAGAGGGGTTATTATTCTTTAATTTCAAAATGTTGTACTAAAGGTTCGTACTAAAATCCTTGTTCAATCGTCAATTGTACTAACTCTCAGGCCGTGAAAAAGAACCGGAAAGGCTTAAATAGTTGAATTAAACGAATTATTCATGTTGTTTAAGATAAAAAAGGCTTACTGTCTGATAATTTTTAATAGTAGGTTATCAAGATGCAGAAAAATTCAGTCGTCCTACTCTTATATAATAGATGTGCAATAACCAACGATATATATTCCGAAAAAACGTTGTTATAGAAATAGTTTATCTATTTTATTCAATTTTCTTCCTCAGTCCTTTTTTAAATAAATAAATCATAAATCCATGTAGATGATTATTAATGGTAGAAAAGAAGAACGTAATAAAAGAAGACACTTGGCAATTAGGTTATAATCATTCAACGTATGCAAAAGCTGGTAATTTCATCTATACTAGTTATCATACCGGGATATACCATAAAGAGAGTGAATTGTTAGAAACTATCGAAGCACAAACAGAAGAATGTTTTGAAAATTTGGAAGACACATTAAAAGCTGCTGGTGCGTCTCTTAATGATATCATTAAAACGACAGTTTATTTAAAGCATATAGGAAATTTTGAAGAGAAACAAGCAGAATTTCAAAAAATGGACAAAGTCTATGAAAGGTTTTTCAAAGCTCCTTTTCCTGTGAGAACCACAATCTGGACCAGTTTTTTCTTGGAAGAATGTCTTATTCAAATTGACGTTGTAGCGTTTATTTCGAATTAATATGTTATATAACAGATGTGCATTAACCAACGATAACTGAACATATTCTATAGAAAGATATATCGCTTCATTCTTGAATTATTGGAACAACTCCGCCAGCTAAATCTGACTTATGCCATTACACCTGAGGTTCTTGAAGAGTTTTCAAAAACGTTGATTTCCTCAGTTCCATCTCGTCTCCCATTCGACTCAGTAGCCTATACAAGAATTGAACAATTTGAACGTCTTCAAAATCATCTCTTATTGTGTTAAAAAGAAACGATATTTGTTTGTTTTGCATTTCTAAAAATTGATTAAAAATTAATCAATTTCAAATTATTAAAATTACAAACCTTTTTGAATGAACAAATAATTTTGAGAAAAAGTACTAGCTTAACAGATTAATAACGTGAAAAAAATGGAAAATAAGAAAATGCGAGCAGTTATTTGTACAAAATACGGAGGCCCAGAAGTTCTCCAGCTCAAAGAGGTAGACAAACCAGTTCCTAAGGACAATGAAGTACTCATCAAAAATTATTTCACAACAGTCCATGTAGGGGATGTGCGTATGCGAAAATTCGATGTTCCTCGCGCACAATGGCTCTTAGCACGACTGATAATAGGTATTAGAAAACCAAAAAAAGTTGCACTCGGGATGGAGCTCTCGGGAGTAGTTGAAGCTGTAGGCAAAGATGTAACACTATATAAGAAAGGAGACCCAGTTATGGCAGGTAGTTTTTGGACTGCCTCATCCTATGCCGAGTATGTGTGCATGCCTGAAGATGGGGCGATCGCAATCAAACCTTCAAATATGACCTTTGAAGAGGCTGCCGCTGGAGCTACTACTGGGGGCGTTACCGCATTATATATTCTTAAACAAGCAAATATCAAACCAGGACAAAAAATTCTTATAAATGGCGCTTCTGGGAGTATTGGTACTTATGCAGTCCAACTTTGCAAATCCTTTGGTGCAGAAGTCACTGGAGTTTGCAGTACGACTAATTTAGAAATGGTAAAATCTCTAGGAGCCGATAAGGTCATCGATTACAAGAAAGAGAATTTTTGGGAAGGTAGTGAGACTTATGATGTTATCTTTGATGCAGTAGACAGGCTTGAAAAGTCTCAAGCTAAAAGGGCTTTAAAGAAGACAGGAATCTATCTTAACTCTGATAAGAATTCTGGTGGGTCGAGTACTGATCATATTCCACCTTTAGTCAAGGAGATGAAGGAACTTATTGAGGCTGGATCAATAAAAGCAGTCATTGACAAACATTTTCCCTTAGAACAAATTGTTGAAGCTCACAGGTATGTTGAAACAGGTCGTAAGAAGGGCCATGTAGTTATCACCGTGACACAGGAGGAATAATCAACGAATTCAGAGAAAAGAACAGCTCGAATTGTGGGAGTATTATTTCTAACTGCATTGGGTTCGTCTCTGCTAAGTGGTGTATTTTTAGGCTCTCCAATTGCACCTGATTATCTTGTTGCTTTTTCTACAAATGAAAACAATGTGCTGATAGGAGTGCTTCTGATGTTAGTTTTAACCGCTTCAGTTGTTAGCATTCCAATCATGATGTTTCCAATCTTTAAAAAGCATAATGAAAGTTTAGCTCTTGGGTACGTTGGTGCCAGGATTTTTGAGGGCTTTAGCGATGCTATTATGGCAATCAGTCCGCTATTACTTTTGACATTGAGTCGGGAATATGTAACCGCAGAAGCTCCAGTCGCTTCCTATTTTCAAACTTCAGGCACTTTATTAATAGCATTATCTGATTGGGTCAGTGTTCTGGAAAACATTCCCTATTGCCTGGGTGCTCTGACGTTTTATTATTTGTTGTACCAATCAAAACTCCTTCCTCGATGGTTATCAGTCTGGGGTCTTATTGGAGCCACATTGTTGCTAACACGAGTCCCTTTAAGTATGTTCGTCTTTGATCCGCTATCGACAGCCATTTTGGCTATCCCAATAATCGTGAATGAAGTAGTTCTAGCAGTATGGCTTATACATAAAGGATTTAATTCGTCTACAATTGCTTCCAAATCTGTATAAGAAGGCAAAAATAGATAAGAAAAAAACGATCTAATAATAAGAATTTCTTTGGGAAATTAGGAAATACTTAACCAGGACAGATTTACAGGTTTTTTGATATTCAACGAGTTGTACAGCTAAATGGATGGATTAGATAAAAAAATCATTTCGGAGGAACCTCTTTGCCAGAGTTGCGCTTGTTCTCTGGATGCGACTGATAAAGGATCAGAAGCAGATGGATCGATAAGTGATGATTATTGCGAAGTGTGTTATCAAGAAGGTAAATTTACTGATGAACTTACAATGAAAGAAATGATCGAAAAAATGAGCGTGGAAATGATAGAGAAAAATAGACCCACTACGGTAGCAAATCTTAATATTACCATAGATGAAGCAAGAAGTTATCTAAGATCTCTCCTACCGACCCTAAAAAGATGGCAATCGACGTGATCGTTAATCAACAAGCAAGGTCTGAATTATACATAAATTTTTTAAAAGTAGGAGATTTACGTAAGGATTATGGATAAAATTGACTTACTAATTCAGCAAAAACTATTAGCAAACTCTCGCTTGACATATCGGGAACTCTACCTGGAAGTGACTTCCACTGGAGAGTAAGCTTTCACCTCAATGGTGGTGATACTGCTTATTTGACATGATAAAAAAAAGAGAAAAAGGATTTTAGGATGCCTGGTTAGCACTAGGTTGATATTTTTTAACAAACCAGATAATTCCTAATCCTCCTCCGATGCAGAAAATGACCAAGACCCATAGGAAGACAGCGATCCATGCGTCGACAAAATACCTAAAGTTCAGGCTACCAAATTCAGTCATCCAATTACCGTCAAGGGTGACATATATACACATACCTATAAACATTACAAAACCGAAAATTCCGCCACCTTCGCTTGTTTTTCCGAACTTTTTCCTGCGTTCTTCATCTTTCTTGTTTCGTAATTTAATCTCTTCTTTTAGTTCTGTATCAAAGATTACAAACCAAAGTAAACCTGTCACGATTCCCGCTGCGGCTAATGTGGGCACTCCAACAATTACCAGCATGTATAGAAAGAGGAAGATAGCGAATTCTAATACGGTTCCCATTGAAAATTGATTGAATGTCCATGTCCCTTTACCACCAACTGGTGAAGTGTTGATGTACCAATCCAATGTTAGAATGAATCCGATAATAGCCCCAATTCCGATCACTCCAAATATCACTACATAAACCCAATATCTAACTGCCAGATCTCTCCAAAATACTTTGCTACTTCTTTCCGAAGATTTTTCTTCACTTGACATTTTGAACACTTTATTACTGATTTTTTTATATTTGAAATTGCCTAAAGTAAGTAAAAAGATGTTAATTAATATTCCGATGGGATTGAGCTTTAAGCTAATAATAAATCTAGGAAGGGCAATTAATTCAATAAATTTTATTATTAAAAAGTAATTATTACTGTGTAGTTATACCCGTGGAAGAAAGATAGAATTTTTAAATAAACACTCTTTTACTTTTCAGAATTGATGGAACATGACTCCTGATACAACTCCCTCTGACCTAGTAACACAAGAAATTGACAGGGTTAAATCAAAAAAGAAAGAGGTTTTTCTAGTAATTAATCCTGTTGCTGCGGGAGGACGCGTGAAAACGATTTGGGAGGATCAAATTAAGCCATTAATAGACAAGTACAATTTGGAATATGATTTTGAATTTACTTCTGCCCCTCAACATGCAATTGAAATCGCAAGAACCCGAGTTAATGAGGGCTACAAGATAATTTGCTCCGTAGGAGGGGATGGAACAGCAAATGAGGTACTAAATGGTATTTTAAAAGCAGATAAGACAGGAATTTTTTCTGTAATTCCTGTTGGGACTGGAGACGCGGCTACTGCCTACGGGATACCAGAAGGAGATTTAGAAGCTGCCATACAATGCCTAGTTGAAGGTCAAAATAAAACTTTCGATGTAGGGTACTGTGAAACAGCAGAGCGCTACTTTTGTGGAGTAGCTTCCATGGGATTTGATGCAGAAGTAGCAAATCGGGAAAATAAAGGATCACTAAAATTTTTAAGGTCAAGAAGTTATCAGTTAGCTCTTGGAAAAACTCTGGCCAAATTCAAGCCTTACGATCTATTAATTCGCATAGATGGAGAACAGACGATAGAGGGACGAAGAATGTTGTTGGCCATAGGTAATGGAAAACGATATGGAGGTGGAATGCATATCTGTCCTGATGCAGAAGTAACCGATGGTAAATTCTCTGCCACTACCGTGCGAAAAATGCGTAGACTCACCCTCGTGAGATTTTTTTCTACCATTTATGAGGGTAATCATCTAACCCATAGCAGTGTTGAAACGTTTGAGGGGGGGTCCATTCATGTGGATTCTCCAAAAAAGAAATGTCTATATCAGGTTGATGGTGAAATCATGGGATATTTACCTGAAACCTTTATTACTAAGCCTAATCATCTTACTGTTAGAGTACCTACCCCGTGGTTATCTTATACAGAAATTTGGAAGAGAAAATTGGGAAAAAAAAAGGGATTCACAGAACCATATACAGGAAAAAAACTTTTTTTAGCTAAACTCGCTTATCTTAACCCCATTTCAAATTATAAAAGAGGACTTGACTGGAATCATATCAAGGAGAAAGAAATTGTAGAAGAACAATCAAAAGATGATCTTAAAAGTAATAATGAAAGCAATAATCTCAATGTGAAAGAAAAGCATTTTTCAAAAAGAGTGTTATTTTTCTTGTTAAGGACTTTTTTCCAAACAGTCAGTTTATCTATCGCCTTTACGGCTCCAATTGTTTTTCCGTGGTTTTTTGAAATTGTTTTACCCAACTTGTTAGCTCTAATTCCACCAGAAGTTGGTTATTTTGTTCAGGAATTAATTAATACTATACAATCTTTTTTTGTACTACCTCCTTGGGTAGAGTCTTTAATTAGGTTTTTTATGGATCTTTCTGCTATCATTAATCCCTTTCTTGTGTTTTCAGGATTAATGATTCTATTCAAAAATCTTGATTGGATTTCTGAGGAGGATTTTCACGATCCATTCACGTCTACGAATGGAACTCCTACCTCTACTGGTTATTTTATGGAATCCATTAAGAAGAAGTTTAGCATGGATTTTTCATCTGCCACCCTCATCTTACTAATAGTTTCTACTTTTGTATCCTTATTTTTAGTAATTAGAAGGGCCAGAGGAATTTTATTTGAAGTTATGACAACTAAAGAAGAAATAAAACACCTTGAAAAAGTAAGAAAAGTCTTCCTCAAATACTGCAAAGAAGGAACCTATACAGATATTAATTATTCTAAAAACAGACTCTCTGAATCAAAAAAGACAAATATTTTTGCTAATCTAGTGAAATATGGGCCAATTGTATCATTGATCATCCCAGCTATACTCGCAATACTTTTTATTCTGCTTTAAATGACTCAATCAGTAATCGTCTACTTACGATAATGAATAATCAGATTTCCATTTCTAAATTCTTGCAAACCTTTTTTAATGACCGATTGATATTGTGTAAAACCAATTGTCCCACAATTTCTTACTAGTTTATTATTTAAAATAACGGGAAGAATTCTCTTGATGATAAAATGTTCTGCTCTCATTGCAAGTTAAATAGGAGGAATTAAAATATGACTGAAGTACACCAAGAATCGTCGGAATAAAGAATTTGGACGTCAACTGGGCACTGTTGATTGGTTGCATATATGATATTACTTTGAATAAGGAGAACACCAAAAAAAAGGATGAGGAAAAGGATTCCACTAACTTTTACCTGTACCTTCAAAACAATTCAATCCATTCAAATGTTACCAGGGAAATAATGAACATTATAGTCTAATTTGGAATTAAAAGAGGGAGGGTTTCTCAATATAAGGAGATATGTTTTTGTGCAACAAGCTCACCAGCCATGGTCACATGCACCGTTTTTGGTTCAAAAATACTGTATTCGTGTGAAAAGGCGTCTTTGGAGTGGAGGAAGACCTTGATACTGTTTTTATCAACATTTAACGGAATGTGTCTAAAATAGAAGACTTTTGGTACATCGACCATTCGCGATTCCGACCTCGGATCTTGGTTCTCAGGTCAGATTGCGAGAGGTTTTATTTGCTCATGAAAATCATTTAAATGGTGAATATACAATAATTTCAAGTCTGATTTCCTGATATACTCATCTACTGATCTATATAAAAAATATGAAAGAAATTTACTTTGATTTTTACTCATATAGGGAAAATCGATACTGTAGACATAAGGTTACAAATGATAGAATATTATTGAAGTTGTTTAGTCTGCCTTCGAGACATTCTGATAAGGTCAAATGAATAATTGATTAGAAAATAGAAAGAAAAAATTAAAATATTCAGATAGAGAAAGAAGAAGGGTTGCCAAGCGAAATAAGTACCATTGAAGAAGTTATGAACAATAGCTAGTAGAAGTACGAGAAAAAGAGTATATTTATGAAGGGATCTGAGAAGTTTTTGGTATTTTACTCGCCTAAAAAACATAATTATACCGCTGACAGCGGCAATAGATCCAAATATCAGACCATAATTAATTGCAAACTTCCCTAATTCAAAGCGTGTTGTAGGAAAAGTAAAAATATCCCCAATAAATCCAAGAAGAGCATTGAAATATACATACACATTAAAAAATGCGCTAAAAGACTTCACATGTCCATGTATCGTCATATAATGATAACCAATACCTGTTATGAAGATGGACCCAGATATAAAGTGTAACCACCGTGTTTGTTTTCTATTTCGTCGTCTTAATACTGGAAGAGTCATGTATAAGCTGAAGTAGAACAGAATAAACGACAAAAGACCAATACTTCTAGCAATCTCTGTCATTGGTAGGTTAAAAATCGAAGGATGTTCACCAAATTTTGGTGTTAATCCTATAGGTATGATATAAAAGGGCATGTGAGTATCTGGAATGGCAATCAATTGGGCAACACCCCAATCATTAAACGCTCCTACAACTACAGTTCCTAAACCATGGGATGTACATTTTAAATAGATATTTTGAGCTATCATTCCAATATTAAACATCATTTTGCGTTGATGAAAGATGGGGTCACTTTGTTGATCGATCCAGGTTGTATTTGCAGAAAGAACTAAATCTAGTTGGGCATTTTCCACCCATGGTTGGTCTAATGCCACAGCTTTCAGGGAATTACGCGAATCTTCCTGACTATATTGATTTAATGCATAGTTATCCATTGAAAACTGGTACATTCCAGTGGATAGCCCATCAATTTCTCCTGCCACCACTCGGAGATCCAATAATGAGTTATCACCCTCAAGATAGTTAATTGTTATACTATCCTGTAGGATATCCATCAGTACTGCGAGTGGAATCTTACCCCCTATATAGTCACGAATAGATTTTCGATTAGCAATCGCTTGTTCTACGGTCATTTCTTTCTGTGATTCTTCAATTCTGGAATTTTGCTTCTTTATTCTTAATAAAACATGACTCAAATCATCATGTTGACCAACAGGTAACATAATCAGAGGTTCTAATGTTATATTCAAAGTCTGTTTTATCTGCTCGGAATCAAACTGAGTGATCACCCAGGTATCTAAGTTTAACGCGCTGGATTGCAAAAGGAAGTTCTGAAGAGCATGTCCAACCTCAAGATGAACATATTGAACTCCTCTCTTCCCATATCGATCAGTTGTACGTTCATAATCAGCTAAAATGAAAAATACGGTACTAACATTAGAGAATGGTTCACGATCTTCACTTGTAAGAGTTAACAATAGCTCAGTGTCATTAACACCATCAGAAATGGCTTTTAACCAATGTTGATCTGAATTATAGCTATAATACCCTTCCTTCAATAAAGACGGACTTCGTTGTAGGAAAAAAATCTTTAGAGGATAGGTTGCTCCAGCGGATGGTGCTGAACGAAATCCAGAACCATGTGTAATTCCTTGAAATGACCAAAGTAATTGAGATATTTCTTTGATTGATATTGACCTGTTTTTGAGGTTTCTTGTGATTGTTGAATCTTGGATGGCAGAACTCAGGGGTATATGTCCTGTTAGATCAGGTGCAGGCAGTGTTAAAACATCAGAGCCAATTGGAAATAATTCGACAGTTGTAAGGATTAGTGTAACTCCCATAATAACTAAGACAAGTATTAATTTCAGCTGTAAAACCGTTTTAGACACTAAGCACACATCAGGATTCTACTATTATATCAACCAATGCCAAATCTTGGTTTTCCATTCAACTAAGAACTGAAGAATAACTTGAATCTTGTTGGGATTATCCTCTATAGTATCTCAGAATTAGTTTTTATTTGTCTATTTTGACTAGGACTCATCTTGGCTATTTTCAGATTCCGTTTGGGGAATTTTTTCCTTCATCTTACGTTTGGTATCTTTGATTTGCTCAATGACTTCCTTATTAATATCTCCTTTTTTGGATTTTCGAATAAAAGGAGGTTTTCTGATAAACATACTGTCCCTCAATCTTATTAGTGCCCATTAGACCTTTTAAAGCTACCTTCAGTGAAATTATTTCTTGTCAAAAACTTGTAAGTGTCCTTCTTTAAAGCAGATATACGTCAGTAAAAGTGTAATAGTGGAAAATAATGGGAAATTCCGCGTACTTAAAGGTTCAATCGACCCATCGAGTATTCGAGATTCCTTCTAATAATCATGTTTCTTAGGTCTGATTGCGAGAGGCTTTTTTAACTCATGAAAAGAAGACAGGGAAGATAATGTAATAAGCATGAAAAATCTTAACTATACAATAATAATGTCCATGACCATTCAATACTTTCAATTATTGAAAAAATATCGATTTATAGCCAAGTCCCTTGAATTAATGTGACCATATTGGTGCTAAACTCAATAAAGACCTATATATCACAGGAGAAAAAAGCTGTA
Source organism: Candidatus Heimdallarchaeota archaeon (assembly GCA_019057635.1). Classification (GTDB taxonomy): domain Archaea; phylum Asgardarchaeota; class Heimdallarchaeia; order Hodarchaeales; family Hodarchaeaceae; genus Hodarchaeum. The sequence continues at coordinate 5,191 of DXJL01000147.1, read as the reverse complement.
GGGGTGGGAATAGGATGTTACATTATTTCATTATTTACGGTCTTATTATGTGTGATAATCCTAGTCAAGATGGATAGTATCGCATTCACCGGGCAGTTTCTCATCGATCTGTTAGTGTTAGAAGTTTTTTTTTCCCTTCCAGCCATTCCGAGCTCATTAGTGGCCTCTTACATAAGTAAAAAACGAAATACTGGAATTTACACAGTTGGAATCTCCGGATTTTTGGTAATTTCGCTGCTATCGTTAATAATCATGACAATGGTACTACTAATCTTCCTTCAACCTCCACCCACTGACCACTATGAGGAGTTTAGTAGAGGAATGATTATTTTCTTTTTCACCCTCCTTTATCCATTTTTCTTCTTCCCGATTTCTGCGATATCGGCGCTATTTGCATTAATAGGAGAGCGCTCTTACTTTTGTATCCGTACAAATCGTAATGCGTAAGGAGATGCCACTAATAATTTTTTGGGAATATAGCGTTGCTCGATCGATGAGTGACTAGTTTTACATTCTGATGGACCCATAAGCTAGGGCTATACTCAGTTCATGGGTGTTTTACAGGTAGTGTGGTAAGAGAGTGGCCATTCTCGTTTCTAGTAAGTGAAGTATAGATCGTAATGTATTTCTTTTTGCAAATATTGTTGCATTGTGAAGATCGTTATAATATCCGATGGTTTTTTTGGCAGTATTGTAGATTTGTTGTGCGAGAGAGGTATCACCCAGCGTGTACTCAACCCAGAGTGCCAGATCGCTATGTTCAATGAGTGCGGTAGGGTTCCCCTGTAAATCATGGTCTGCTTTTCTAAGAATATGATAACACGCTACTTCGATTGGTACACTGTTCAGTTGATGAATTAAGCTTGAGAGATTGAAGGCCATCCCGATAACTTCCCCTTCTATTGAGCGGAAGATAAATGGATCGTTCTTATCAGCGAAGGCCCGTTCTGATATCCATTCTAAGGTGCTAGTACGATTTATTTCATTTAAGAAAAGCTTATTTTCTTGAGGGCCATGATATGGGGAGATCGGCCAGTTTTGAAGTGGAATTCGGGAGTTACATTGTATCTGGATATCTGTATGTAGTGGAACGATGTCTAGGAAGTCTGAAATGGTGTTATCAAGTCTATATAAACACGAACATTTAAGTTGAAATCCAAGAAAGACATAGAAGGCACGATACAAAAATTTTTCGATCGTGAGAGCACTTTCACGGCATGGTTGTTTTGAATGAAAATCAATCAAAAAGAAAGCATCACGAGCGTGGTTTTTAATTCCTTCCCAAATTGCTTTCCTAAAGTTTGTTAAGAGTAGACAAAGTTCGTCGTGTGTGGGAGAATCATGATAGAATGATTTAGGGAGTGAGATATGAGCTGTTTTATTACGAATCTTTTTATTAAGGTACGATTTATAGGAATCGAAGTCAACGAAAATGGTCTGTGTTCCTGAGGTTACTTCTTTTGTGATCGAGTTACATAATGTTCGAGGATCTTCGTGGGGATCATATAAAATAAGTTCGTGTCGATTGGGATTCTTTTCAGAAGTACTCATCAAGAGCTTAACTTCCACATATTTAGAAATAAGACCCTTCCAGCCTTTTAAGCTGTTGTAATTTAAATTAAAAACTAGCTAGTTTAGTCGCAAGAAAAAACTAATTTATGTATTTTAAACTTGAAAATTAAGCAGGACCCTTGAGATAGAAGAAGTTAAAATTTATTCTACGAAAAGATGACCAATACATTTGACAGATAGGATGAATCACAAGGTATTTTTCAGCTTGATTGAAAGAAGTTCTCACTATTAAATACTTCAATAAACTTCATTCTAAAAACGGATTAATTTAAAGACCCGCGGATTTTCCTCGTTTCCTGTGGGCTCCGTCTGAATGCCGATCATAATAAAAAGATCAATATCCTTTAGCGTTTTCTTGCTGATTCTCAAGTAGTCCCAGTGGTTTTATTTTTGACTTGAGTAACACTAAATCCGCTCTGATTTTTGCTCTTCTTTCCTTAATTGTACTTCCTCTTTTGCTTATCTCTCTCTTTACGTGAATTTTTGAGAACAATAGTATAGGTGAAACTACTGACAGTAGAATTCTAGACGTTCTCTGAAAACAATTTGTCGTACAACCAACGTTTAGCTCATGAAAAGCTTTACATTCGCTTTATATAGTCTAAATGTCATTTATCTTTAGTTAAACAACATTAAATACAATCACTTCCTCATCAATTTTTACCAAAAGACATTTTTGGATAAAATTAAATTAGAACTTTTTCTTCCGTGAAATATGAGCCTGTATCAATCAACAGTAACAAAATCTCAATAGATCGTCTTATTTGTTGGAGCACTAATGACTAGTTTTCTAGGAGGATTTTTTTTGTTAAAAGGCGATTTTGCTTACTGTAATTATGATACAATGGCACGTTTTATCGGTTTCAACCCCTATGGTTGAATTGGAATTGAACATGCAATAGAATTTGCACTTCAACAATCACTTGAACGGGGAAATCCCATTCTTCTAATTTTCTTTAGCTCGAAAACAGGCTTTGTTCTATAACGATAATGTTGTTTGTCAGCGACATAAGAGGATAAAGGTTAAATTAAGTTATTAATTTATGTTTACTTCAACCTACTTACTTTTTCTCCTGAAAGCTCTCCAGATACCTATTAATAGATTTGATCGGGGCACCTTTTTCATATATTGTAAAAATTCATTTCCAAATTTCTCAATTGTCAGCTTCTCTTCTTCTATCATGAAATAGTAGCATAATAGTGCCATTGTAAAGCCAAGAAACAGACTTATGGGATGTTGAGAAATTAATGCAAAACCAATAAACAAATAGACTAAGCTGAGATAAATTGGATGACGGATTACTCCATATATCCCTGAATCAACTAATTTGGTTGTTACAAAACCCTTTCCTTCTTCCATCCCACCTTCTTTCCTCAAAATGTTGGAAGAAAGTACTAAAACCACTGAAATAACTAAAGAGATAAATCCTAGGTACATGATTACATCAAGATTGGCCCAATTACCAAAGAAGAAGAGCATGAATAATTGAATGACAGAGCCCAATAGCAAATAAACCGCAATTATTTTATCCTTACCCGTCATCTGATACTGCTTAATTTCAGTCAAAAAAGCACCATATACATGTGAATTGTCTTATGAAAATATTTCTTTTTACTTGATTTATTTAAAACTTCACCTAAAGGAACACCAAAAAGTATTGTCCTTTCAATCATTCTCTTTTTGCATAACAGATGTGCCTAAACCAACGTATGCCCTCTCTAAATCTTTATGTTTTATTTATATACCCTGAATGTCGTTTAACAGCAGTTAATTGACATCGTTCAATCTCCCTTCTCCTACCGTTTTAACTTGTATGACTAGCAGAAACACCAGCTTGATCTGTCACGAGATTGGTCGTTTTGGAAAATGACATTTTTTCTGATTCTCCCCGTTTGTGCGATAGGGTTGGTAAAGGCAAAAATAAGTTAATAATACCTTTAGTGGGTGAAGGAGTAAAAACTAAGGGTTACTAAAGTCGGGGTATATTTAACTTACATATAAATTGTCAAAGAATTTTATATCAAAAAAGTCAAAATATTTATTAGTAAGGCAAACTGGATGCCAATAGCATCACTTGTCGTCCTCTCCCTCGTCCTGCCAGTTGATGGTCTATATAGTTCCAGACGATCTTGAATTGTTTTTCTGAGGCCCAAGGAAAGTTTTTAAAGCAATCGTGAATGCATTTTATAACGGGTATGAATTCGACTGTCGTTTTAGTTCGAATTTCTGTCGAGTTTCTACACTTTAATGCTTACGGGTCGCCGTTAAAAACCCTTTTAGTAACATTTCATTGTAAAAAAATATGCTAGATATCAAGCGTTTAAGTTTATAAACTGAATATCTCACAAATATGATCTCTAAGTGAAGGTGATTGAAAAAAAGTACAAGTTTAAATTCATCTAAGAGTAATGATTTCGAGGGTTTAAATTGGCAAAACGCTTAAGAATTGAGGATCTGGATAGATGTGTTGGATGCTATCAATGTGTTTTAGTATGTGCACGAGTTAATGAAAAAGTTCTTTCAGTTGATAGAGCTTCCATTAAGGTAAAAACCGTTGGGGGATATGGAAAAAGTGGTTTTGCAGTTGTTGTGTGTAGAGGTTGTCTCCAACCACCTTGTGTTCCAGCATGCCCGATAGATGGTGCAATTCGAAAGAGGGCAAATGGAGGAGGAGTTTTAGTCAATAGGTCAATTTGTGATGCAAGTAAATGTAATCATGAATGTTTAAAGGCTTGTCCTATTCCTGGTGCCATTCATATTGACAAGGACCTTAATAATGCAATAGTATGCCGACAATGCGGCCTTTGTGTTACATTTTGTCCAACTGGTGTATTAATAATGGAGGAACCTACAACACAATTCTAGGAGAAACTAATGATGTCTGTTATTCCTGATACAGTCCTTGAAATTAATCTATCCGAAGGAACTAGTAAAGTCATAAAAAGACAGAATCTCTTCAAAGAGTGGATCGGTGGTGTAGGTGCAGGCATTAATCTTCTAAAAGAACATGTACCTGTGACAGCAAACCCTTTAGATCCTGAAAACGCGATAATTTTTTCAATAGGAACGTTAACAACATTTTATCCAATTGTATCTAAAACAGCAGCTCTTTTTCGAAGTCCTTATACTGGTGATTTAGGAGAATCATATGCTGGAGGGAGACTCTCTCTCGCAATGCGTTTTGCAGGTTACGGAGCTATCGTTATTAAAGGTAAAGCAGAGAAACCTTCATTTATTACAATTACCAACGATGAAGTTAAGATAAAACCAGCTGGACCCTTAGCCCAGATGTACACCTCAACTACTGGACGAATCTTACGAGAACTTATACCTGCAGAACCAGGAAAGCGTAGTATTATACGTATAGGTCAAGCAGGTGAAAATTTAGTTCGATACGGAACAATTGTAGTTGATACGCTTAGACATTTCGGAAGATTAGGTCCTGGAACAGTCCTAGGATCTAAAAATGTAAAAGCGTTGGTGATAAGTGGTAACGAAGATATTCCATTAGATCAACCTGAAATTGACAGAAGAGCATATCTAAAGACTTACAAGAAAATATGGAATCTATGCGTCAATACTGAGGTGATGAAGAAGTATCATGTCCTCGGAACACCC
>DXJL01000146.1 GCA_019057635.1 Candidatus Heimdallarchaeota archaeon | reverse complement strand
CGGAGGATGATCTTCAGTTCGATAAAATTTTTCATTATGAACAAACGATATTCCCTTGATGGATTTTAACCCTTCTTTTGCAAATCCTTGTTGCTGTACATGAGTTAATACTGCAATTAAAGCTTTTTCTCCTTCATATCGCACGATCAGATCGATATTTGGGTATTCCTTGAGAGAAATTTCATCCATCATGGTGAAATGGGCGCCTCCCGCAATGGTGACGATCTCTGGATCGATTCGCTTGGCTAAATCAAGAGTTCGTACCGTTTTATAAACATTACACGTCGCATGACTCCCAGAACCCACTATATCCGGTTTTTCCCGTTTTATTACTTCTTCTAATCCAAACCAGTCGAGATTCTCCGCTTGTGAGTCGATTACTTTTACAGTAGAATCTGGTAATTGCTGTTCTATTACAGCTGCGAGTAAGAGTAGATTGTAAGGGGGGGGTAGGTATTCTCCCATAACAAACCAGAATTTTTTGGGTGGTTCTATTAGAAGGATTTTCATATTGATAACCAAGTTTTTCTCTTTGAATCACATTTCAGAACGAAGATAATTCATAAATATGAAAAGGTTTTCAATTAAAAACGTAACACTCATCAACATTGGAGGAAAAAAAATGAACGTTCAATACGAATCCCTATCAAATGAAGTCAAGTTTATACGAAAGGGTAGTAAAGAACGAGGCCTCTTCTTTGGGGTAATGGGCTTATTGTTTCAAATTATGTTTTTGTGGGGATATTGGAGTTTTCTAGACGAAACAGGTCCTTGGGCAATCTTTTGGCTTACAATTATTCATAGTGAGATGTTTCCTTTTACGTTTATTTTGTTTGTTTTTGGGGCAGGCTGTATATTAGTGGCTATTCGTGAATTTGGTTGGCAAGAGTCCTTAATCATTAAAACAAATCTTTTTCAGGAAATTCCTGGAATACGGAAAGATATAAGGTTATTTCGGTGGATACGCACCACAGATATTCTTAAAAATCAAATTGTGACTCTTCGATTACATTCAATTCTACTAGACCAATTTGGGGTCAACAAATCATACAGAATTGAAGTAGATTATCAAGAAAAAGTAACTTCACCAATAGAAACCATGATATTATTTAAAGACCATGAAGATACGATACAATCATCCCTAGGCTTAGTAGAGAAAATCCATGATATTTTATCATTATCTAAGGAAATTGAAAAAACAGAATCAATTACTTTTCAATTGGAAGGGAAAAAAAGGGAAAAAGAGAATAATTCTAAGCTGACTTAGAAATATTCAGAAGGATCACGCATTCCGCGCTTTTTGACATCTTTACGAGAAAGTGTTTTAAACTCATTTCGTAATTCTGCTGGTAATCTGCTTGGTTTTTTAAACCCTTCAACCGAATCTTTGGCATAAGAGTAAATAAAGGTGCGGAAAGCCACTTTCATAGGCATAGTAACTACATTGTAGGGAAGTGTTCCAAGGAAAACGAATATTACCGCAAATACAATTCCATACGTTAATTCTTGAGTTACAGCAAATCCTAGACTGAATCCTATTCCGATCCAAAGCAATGAATTTACAACAGCAAAGATAAATGTCGTCAATCCAAAACCTGTCTCACCAACGAGGACATCGACTAGTGCACCCCAGGTAGTTTTGGCCGAATCTTTGATCGAATCTCCTAGGCCTTTCTTATTCTGCACGATACTCACCAAGGTAAAATAGTTCAAAAACATCCAGATTGCACCAATAATGGAGATCAGGAGACTTGCAATAGCAGCGAATATTAAACCACCAATTGCTGCACCAGCATTTCTACCACCAGTACGTGTTGTTTGACCACGAGCAGCACCTGTAAAAATCTGCATAATTATTTTTACCGTCGCCATCGCAAAAGCAAATTTGAGAATGATCGGAAATACTTGACGAACATCTTTCATAGCAGATCCCAAATCAGGATCTAATCCTCTATACCAATCACTGGCATAAGAGATGACTCCAGCAGATAGGCTGTAATATACACCTAGGTACACGATTAAATAGAAATATTCAAAGATAATAGCCATTATTAGACCAGGATAACTTAATTCCGTTTCACCTAAAGCATTAGTAACCTCAAAGAGAGAGTAGATTTTGAGAAAGCCAAAAAGCATGAAAAACCCCGTTATTATGGAATATATTCCCAGTAATAAGGGCATAGCTAAGACCGCTTTTTCATCGAGTACAAGTTGAGCCGAAAATTCAACAAATTTTCCACTGCGTTCAATCACTCGAAACTTCCAGACGACAAATGCTAAAAGTAGAAATCCAAAGCCAGCAATAAACATTCCCATCATCGAAGCGCCTAATTGTTCATCCCCAGGCATTATTATTCCTCCTCCAATCATAAGAACACCTACTACCATCATCAGTACGGGAAAGAGAACTGAAACAAATATTGTGACCTGTTTAGCAACTTTACTCATGATCCATAAAATTACAAATGCTAGAATGACAGTTACGACTAGAAACGTTAAGATAAACGCGATTAAGAGCGGTAGAAAGTCTAAAGAAATAGGGACTAAAACTTTCAATGCTTCAGACATTTCAGCTAATATACTAGCATTTTCAGGCTTAACAATAAAATCGTAAAATGCATACGCCCCGAAAACATAGAGGGCAACTACAACAATCAAATAAAGCCACGTGGGCGTACTTGAAAAATTAGTTTTAATATCGGGTTTTTTATAATTTGAGACACTCATTTTTGATCACAAACGTACAATAATTTGAAAATTAATTGGTAAAAATTTTAACACCTAACCACTTTTTCAGAAAATAGTCAGGTCATAATATGACTTTTGCATATTATATAAGTTTATTCACACATCGATTCGGAATATGGGGGCTAATTTGCATTTCAATGGCAACAGAGACACTAAAATAAATATAAAATGTAGGTGGAAGAAAATAAGTGAAGTATTCGGCAGAATAGGGTCTATAGTCACTGTGGGACTATTTACTAACAATAACCATTGTTAGAGTTGACCTAACACCTTTAGCTTGTCGAATTTGATTAATAACCATGTCTTTTAAATTCTTCATGGTATCGGATGAGACTTTACACACTAGATCGTAAACCCCATAAACTACGTAGGCTTCATCAACTTTAATATCCTCATTTAAGAATCTGAGAACTTCTTCTTCTTCGCCAATTTCGGCATTGATCATTACGAACGCTGTTGGACGGCTCATGATATATCCACTCTTGATTTTTGTGTCACACAAGAAAATATCTTTCTTTTGTCTATTTTGACTACAAACCCATTTGTCTCACTAAGGGATTAAAAAATGTTTGTGTGCCTCTTTTTTTTCCTGCCTATAATAATAAATAAATAGGCGTAAGATACGGAGTTGTGCAAACTGAATTCGTTCATTTTTTTGCTGAAAATGTGAGGCCTATGGATCTTCGTCATAAACTACAGATTCCTGATAAGAATCTTAAAGAAATTAATGATTTTTTACTGAATCCTGATAATCCACTCATAAATGATCTTTTACAAGTAATAGACAAATATGGAGGAGTGGATGAGATAAATAAGAAAGCGGATGAAGCTGGTCAGTTAGATAATCTCATGACTCGTCTTCAAAACAAACAACCTGATTACGTGAAAGATCTGGATTGGTTAATTGACAAACGTGATAATGAAGCTTTTATAAGTGTGTCAGAATATCGTAGACGAGTTTTAGGGGGTCGATTACCAGATATTTCCTTTAACGACGAATTTGCTGTCACCCTCGAACTATCGGCATGTCAGTACTTTCCATTTTTCATGGAAGGAGCCAATCAAGCGCTTGGAAGGGAAACCTTACTTCCTGGCAGAATTATCCGTGTACGGAAAATGAAAGAACAGGAGGATGATGGGGATCTTTTAGCAATGTCTGCCGCAACGAAAATTATTGGCGCTTCTATTGTTGAAACGTTGGATACGAAAGGAACTGCTCCAGGACCAGATGGCGCCCCTGTGAATGTGCATCTAGGAGGCCCTGCGACTATAACGGGATATTTCGGAGGAGTTGGCCAACCAAATGATTTTGCTATGAAATGGATCGATGAATACCTCTATTACTATACCACGTACGGAGTCCAGCAAGTTTTAAACATTAATCTGGGAACAATTTTGCTTGGCTATTTCATACATAAATTGGGGATCAATAATGAGTTCAAGATTTCTGTTTTTGTTGGTAATGACAACCCTTTTTCCTGTTTCTGGACGTTATTAGCGGCTAAACTATTTGCACGAGATGATGGATCAAGTCCTTTAATTGGGTTTAATCTTTCTAACTCAGTAAATAACCAAACACTGGAATTGAGTGCATATATCAGGAATAATTTCGGTTTTGAAGATGTCGTACGCTTAGAACATCATATAACCGAAACTTGGAAAAGCATTGTACGACAACCTTACGATCGACGGGCAGAGTTAGTAGAACTTGCACCAAATGTGAAGAACATTAGTGCGAAGCATGAGGGAGGAAACGTAGATGTGGAACCAACCCGGGATTATCCTACTGACATCCTCGATTATTTTCGTGATAAATCGGAAATCATAGAAGCTGGCCACTGGGATTACATGAAACAAAATTATTTCGATCGTATGGATGCTATCAATTCAACGGCATATGCATTGACGGAAAAAGGTTTGAGTTTCATTGCTGCGCGTCATCTTCACCATCGGTAATACTATTAACGGATAGTGGCAGAACCATGAATGAAGAACTGGATTTTGAGAGTCTTAGGACAGGTGCGGGTATTTTCGAAGTACTATCAAAAGCCAAAGCCTTGGAACGAGCTGGTAAAACTATTCTTCACTTCGAAATAGGTCAACCAGATTTTCCCACTCCCACCCATGTAAAAGAGGCAGCTAAACAAGCTTTAGATGATAATTTCACTGGGTATGTAGCAGCAGCAGGTGTTCTTGAGCTTCGCCAGGCGATTCAGAATGAAATAGAATCCACTCGGGGTTTTAGGCCAACGGTAGAACAAATATTGGTCACCCCAGGCGCAAATCCCGGAATCTACTTCACACTCCGAGCAATAGTCTCTCATCATACAGATGAAGTAATCTATTCTGATCCCAGTTTTCCTACCTATGGTGCTGTTCTTAATTATCTGGGTTGTAAAAAGAAACCTATACCATTGAAGGAAGAGAACAAGTTTCGATTAGATCCCGATGATATAGAATCCACTATAACTAAAAATACAAAAGTAGTAATAATCAACTCTCCGATGAATCCGACTGGATCAGTTATGGAGCAAGATGAAATCAATCGGGTTGCTGAATTAGCTGAGGAACATGATTTTTATCTGTTGACTGATGAGATCTACTCAAAAATGACTTATGACCAGAAGTTCTATTCTCCAAGTATTCGAGATCAGACAAAAGAAAGAACGATAATTCTGGATGGGTTTTCCAAAGCTTATAATATGACAGGTTGGAGATTGGGGTATGCAATTGCTCCTGAAAGAATCATGGATCGAATGGGCTTGTTAATCTCTACAACAGTTTCATGTGTAACATCTTTCATCCAAAAAGCGGGAATTTCAGCCTTAACGGGGCCACAAACCGATTTGCATGCTAATATGCAAGCTTTTCGGAAACGACGTGATGCCATCGTTAAAGGATTGAATAAAATTCCTGGATTTTCCTGTTTAACACCTCAGGGGGCTTTCTATGCCTTTCCCAACATCAGGAAAACTGGAATGTCTTCCAAGGAGTTAGCAGATTTTCTTCTCAATAATTCTGGAGTGGCTTGTTTACCTGGTACAATATTTGGTGCTAATGGTGAGGGATATCTTCGGTTTTCCTATGCTACTGATGTTACCACTATTCAACAGGCAATTTCTCAGATTAAGGAAGCTTTGGTATAAGAAAAACTACAATTTTTGATGATAAAGAATTTAGAAGGCAAAAAAAATGAGTTTAACAAGAATAGCATTCATTGGATTTGGTGTAGTCGGTCAAGGACTCGCTGAAATCTTAGTAGAACAAAAAGAAGAGCTTTCAGAACGCTATGGATTTAATTTTCAAGTCGTGGCCATTTCTGATATGATGAAAGGGTCAGTTTATGATGAAAATGGTCTTCATCTTCAGAAGATCTTAGATATTGTGAAAGCAACAGGAAAGATTAACGACTATCCTGAAGGAATAAAGGGCTGGGATAGTCAGAAAACGATAACAGAAACAAATGCAAACCTGATTGTCGAGGTATCATGGACAGATATCAAAACAGGTGAACCAGCTATTTCTCACGTGAAATCAGCAATTAAATGTTACAAACACATTGTTATGACAAATAAAGGCCCAATTGCTCTCGCCGTACGTGAATTGCTTGCTATGGCCGAGAATAATGGTGTTCAAGTACGCTTTGAAGGCACTGTTTTGAGTGGAACGCCCGCTATTAATTTGGGGCTTAATAATTTGGCTGGAGTACAGATATCAAAGGTAGCTGGAATCGTAAATGGGACTACAAATTATATTCTTACTGAAATGGAAAAGGGTCTTGATTATACTAGCGCCTTGAAGCAAGCACAGGAATTAGGATATGCAGAAGCTGATCCAACCGCCGATGTAGAGGGATTTGATGCCTTAGGGAAAATTGTCATTCTAGCAAATGTAGTTATGAATGCGAATTTGACAAAAGATGAGGTTTCTTGCCAAGGAATTACTAAAATCACTCCTCAAGATATCGAAACAGCTAAACAGGAAGGAAATCGATGGAAATTAATCGCCAGTGCAGAAATCCAGTCAGATGGATCTGTAAAAGCTGCTGTAAAACCAGAGAAATTACCGTTGGAACACCCTCTTGCAGCTGTGAGTGGTCCGATTAACGCTTTGACCTATACAACCAAACATCTAGGGGAAGTCACCATTATAGGTCCTGGTGCGGGTCGTGCAGCCACGGGATATGCCCTCCTAACCGATATTCTGGACATTCATCGAACAATTACCCGACTTTGAGTGTACATAAAGAGATGAAGAATTATGGGTTATATGGGCAAATTTCTAGAGGTTAATTTGAGTACAGAAAAAATCGCGGAGAAAACAATCGATAAATCATATGGTAAGACATGGATCGGAGGGAAGGGACTCGGAGCAAAAATCCTCTATGATACTCTATCGCCAAAGGTTGATCCCCTCAGTCCAGAAAATGTATTACTGCTGATGACTGGGCCGTTAACAGGAACTTCAGTTCAAACTTCAGGACGTTGGACTGTTGTTACTAAATCACCTCATACTGGGATCTTCTTAGATAGTCATGTAGGAGGAAAATTTGGTCACCGTCTAAAACGAGCAGGTTTTGATTACATTACTATTAAAGGCCAAGCTGCAGAACCAAAATATTTAGAGGTTACGTCCGACGGTATAGATCTTCATACAGCCACTGATTACTGGGGAAAAGGGACATATGAAACAGAATCGTTACTTAAGAAGCAACATCCAGGGGTTGAAGTGTGTGCTATTGGTCCAGCGGGTGAAAATCTGGTGACTTTCGCTAATATTGTCACAGATCGAACTCACACAGCAGGACGCGGAGGAGCAGGAGCAGTCATGGGTTCGAAGAACCTGAAGGCAATTGTTACCCATGGTACTGAAAAAATAGATGCTAATGACCCAGAGCTGTTCAAAAAACTTACTCGAACTTTTACAAAGAAGGTCCGCAATAATCCTGGAGTAAAACGCAGACATGAAATTGGTACCGTTATGTGGGTTAAAATGGCGAATGAGGCTGGATTTCTTCCCACGCACAATTTTCAAGCAGGAGTGTTCGAAGACGCAGACAAAATTTCAGGAGAGCGTATGCGTGACGAATTTGTGGTGGGACATACAGCTTGTTATCGATGCAGTATTGCGTGCGGAAAAACCACTCGCTTTGACCAGGGAAAGTACGCTGGACTCGAAGTAGATGGGCCGGAATACGAAACCACTGCTCTTCTTGGAGCAAGTTGTGGTCTGAATGATCTGGGAGCTATTGCAAAGGCAAATGAGATCTGTGACGATCTAGGCTTTGATACGATCACTGCAGGTGGTACCATAGCTTTTGCAATGGAGGCCACAGAAAAAGGACTGCTCTGTCAAAATGAAATTAATACCCTTGAATTTGGAAATGATGATGCTGTCCATGCAATGCTTCGACTGATAGCTTTTAGAAAAGGAATTGGTGACTTTTTTGCCCAAGGATCATTATCTGCCGCCAAAAAATTAGGCCATGACAGTAGTTCGTACGCGATTCAAGTAAAAGGACTAGAATTAGCCGGTGTTGAACCTCGTGGATCTTTTGGAATGGCTTTAGCATATGCTACTTCAGATAGAGGTGGGTGTCATCAAAGATGTTGGACTCCTGGTGCAGAATTGGATGGACGATTGACGCGGTTCTCATTTGAAGGAGTTCCTCAGTTTGTTAAAACTTCGCAGGACGAGAGAGCGGCCTGTAATTCGCTCGTAGTATGTGATTTTCTACCCTTTGATGTCCCCGAAATGGTTGAGATGTTGAATGCGGCTACAGGCTTGGATTATACAGAAAAAAGCTATTTATTAACTGGAGAACGAATCTGGAATCTTACTCGTATGTTTAATGTACGTGAAGGGATTTCAGCGAAAGATGACGTACTTCCTCAACGATTCTCGGACGAACCTGCTCCTAGAGGAGATCCTAAAGGCCAAGTTATCAAACAAAGCGAATTTGAAGACACAAAAAGTGAATATTATTCCCTCCGTGGATGGGATTCCAATGGTGTGCCCATATCTGAAAAAATAAGAGAATTAGGAATCTAGTCTATAAGTTCATTAGCTTTTGAATTTCCAGATGGTTCCTTCAGGTTTGTCTTCGAGCTGAATATTCAAGTCAGTTAAAGAGCTTCTTATTTTATCTGCCAGTTCATACTGTTTTGCTACTCGTAAATCAGCTCGTAACTCAATAAGTAATTCTACAAGAGCAGGAAGAGACGATTCTCCTGTAGTTGTAGTCATATCTAACCGAACTCCTAATACACCCATAAGAGTTATAATTTTTTCTTGAGCTTGTTTTAAGATTATCTTTTTATTATCTAAGGAGTTGTTAACTTTCTTGGTAAATTGCATTATCGCTTGAATAGCCCCTACGGTATTTAGATCTTCATCCATGGCTTTGATAAATGCTTCTTCAACCTCAGTAATAGCTGCCTTTAAACCAGTTTTCTTTCCACCTGGTGCGTGTTCGAGTGATGCAACAGCGGTTCGTAGCCGGTCAAGGAGAATTTGTGTCTGTTTGAGGACATCTTGATTAAAATCTACAGCTTTTCGATAATGTCCGTTTACTAAGAATAGTCGGACTAACATAGGATCATTTTTTTGGAGTAATTCTCGGACAAAAATGTAGTTTCCTTTAGATTTCCCCATTCGCTCTCCATCTACAGTCAAAAAAGCTGCATGTAACCACATATTGCAGAACTTTTTTCCTGTCCGAGCTTCTGATTGGGCAATTTCATTATCATGATGAAGATTAAGGTGGTCTATACCGCCTGAATGAATATCTAGAGTGTCTCCTAAATATTTCTGAGACATAACGCTGCACTCGAGATGCCAACCAGGGTAGCCCAGTCCCCATGGGGATGTCCACTTCATCAAATGCTCTGGAGGAGCACGTATCCACAAAGCGAAATCCCGTGGATTTTTTTTATCTGGGTTAACCGCAATTCTTGCTTCTGCTGATTCCTCTTCATAACGTGTAGGACTCAGCTGTCCATACGTCGGAAATTTAGTTGTGTCAAAATAAATTGATCCATTTACCTCGTAGGCGTATCCTTTGTCAAGTAAATCCTTTACGTGATCAATTTGTTCGACAATATGCCCTGAAGCACGAGGGTAAATATCGGCACGCTGTATATTCAAAGGGTCAATATCGTCATAGAAACTTCTGATGTTTGTTTCTACCAAAACCATTGGTTCAATATTTTTATCTCTTGCACTTTTTATGATTTTATCTTCTCCTTCGTCCGCATCATCGGTTAGATGACCCACATCAGTGAAATTTTGAACCCAGAATACGTCATATCCTCTCCATCGTAAGTATCTGACAAGGACATCCCAGAATGAATATGTCCGAGCATTCCCTATATGCATATCAAGATAAATAGTCTGACCACAGGAATAAAAGCGGATTTTATTCTTTTCTATTGGTTTGAGTTCTTCAATCTGTCGTGTAAGGGAATTATAAAGTCTCATAATGTAACACCTATGTTTATACCCACTTTTATTTAATTTGAGTGAGCTCTAGTAACAATGGCTACTTTAAAACTTTGATATGGAAAAATGTTCAGTTCTTAATATTTTATTTGATAAGAAATTTTGATTTTTCTAGATGCTATCTCGAGAGAGTTGTCTTCGGGATATAATATTATTGTTTTTGGCAACATTCTTTTATTCCAATTTGCTTTTCCTTCATTGATAAGAAGTAACGAAGGGAAAAATCTGTCATGAAAGACAATCTCGGTTGCTTCGATTGGAGTGCTTCATTTTATGATGAAACTCGAGCACTTCCTTCTGGATTATATCGCGATATATGTACGACTTTGAAAGAAACAGTTCCACTTAGCTCACTTATGAAAAGTTTGGAAATCGGGGTAGGAACAGGAAGAATAGCACATTGTATAGCCAACGCTTTTTCTACTGACGTGTATGGTGTTGATATTTCACAATCGATGTTGTATCAATGTCTGCAAAATCCTGCTGTGAGCGAAACATTAGCTCTAATTGCCGCGGATGGAAATCACCTACCTTTTAAATCAAAATTTGACTTGATATTGACTTCTCATGTTTTACATCAAGTGAAAGATCACTTTCATCTTATTAGTAGTATTTTAGATTCCCTATCCTCCTCTGGTATTTATATTGACCTAAATGCCTACGTTGATCATGAACAGTCTTTACCATTTAAAATATTCTATCAACGATTGCTGGAGGAAGGATATAGACATTATTTTAAAAATGACCTTATTAGAAAAGGGTTAAAAGTATTTTTTAGTCAGAGAGGATGGGGATATCGCGAAACTAATCTCAAGCGATCTTACAACATCACAATTAGTACCTTAGTTCGATTTCTTAAGAACAAAGTATTTACACACCAACGACAAATTCCTGAGCAAATCTATGAAATTGGTTTAAAACATCTTTACGCAGAATTAGAAGTCCGAAACGTTGACTTTTCTAAAGTAGTAGAATTGCCGGCATATGCACAATTTCTATTTTTTACTCCTCCCCCAAAACGTTAATTATCCTGACTGGCATTTAAGATTTATCAGAAGCTTTTTGCGGTGAATAAAGAAAAGTCTTCTCAAAAAGTGTCCAACTAGCTGCAAAAATTGATCCAATTGTGTAGATAACAATGGTCCAACTAAAGATATTCAAAGTGGGAAGAAGAATCGGATATAAAACAAGGATAACCCAAAAAATGTATACGTTTCCAAATGATACTACTCTAGGTTCATCAAGAATAAAATTTCCCCATACTGCCATCAAAGCTACCCATCGTTCCGCCCCATACATTAGGAATAACATGAACCAAATATTTAATGGGCCAAATTCCCATGATCCGAGCGTTAGGGTAAATTGGCCAGCCGCATCCTGTATATGTAATCCTAATGCAAGAAAGAAAATGTACCCTTTTCCCTCTTCAAGAACACTATCTAACCATTCTCCATTTTTGCTTGAAGCATTACGTAAACGTGCAAGCATTCCATCCAATGTATCTACATATGCTGCAAACCAGTAACTAAATCCAACAATAAAAAGCAAGATAATATTGCTTTCAGCTACAACGAGTAAGCCTGCTCCAAGAAGAACAAAATAAAAGCCAAACCAAGTAAGACGATTAGGTGTGATGAATGTATGTGGTTCAAGACGGGCGACAATTGGTCTTGCTAATATTCTGTAAAACCTAACAGTAATATCTTCCTTTTTATAATCTTGTGATGAATTTTTTTCATCAAATGAACGTCCTCGAGCTAAAATTCGTTGAAGTGACATTTATTACTCCTCT
>DXJL01000145.1 GCA_019057635.1 Candidatus Heimdallarchaeota archaeon | reverse complement strand
TCGTAGAGAGAAGGACCCCTAAATATTTCCTACTGTTCAATTCAAAATTCACCTAACAAAACTTAAATTAAAACTAGAGAGATAATTTACGATGATTTTACTCTCACAGAGTCATTTTGTCTCATTGTATAAATATATATATCATTGAGCTACATGTATAAATGCGACATATTAAGCAAAATCTGGTGAATATAATTGGAGATTAATTTCGTTTACGTAATTGTAAAATTCCTGCATGATATTGCAACAATTATCTGGGTAGGGGGATTATTTGCGATGGGATTTGTTGTTTTACCTTCAACAAAAAAAGTCCTACATAAAGGTCCAGAAACCAAGCGATTTATGAAAACTGTTCAACACCGTTTGAGTATATTGGTTTATATTAGCATAGCTTTACTATTTCTGACTGGATTACTGCTTGCAAGACAATCAGGTTTATATTTAGGGCTCATCAGTCTAGGTAATGAATATTCAACACTAACAACCGTCAAACATGTGCTCTATGCTTCAATGTTCATTGTTACCCTCACGAGAAGTCAAGTACTCAAAATGCTAAACCTGAAACCTAAAAAACAGGAAAAATGGTCTGTGATCTTACTTTTTCTGAACATTGCACTAGGGACTCTTGTACTGTTTCTTAGTGCTATCTTAGCTGGTGTCACTGTTTCCCTTTAGGAGAACTTTTCAACTTCTCCTCTTTTTTCTAATGCAGTCAAAGAGGGATCCATTTGAAAAATATGGATTACGAAAAAAAACCTAACGACCAATCGAAGGAAATTGCAGAGAAACAGAAGATTCTACGTCCTCTTCCAATTATTCGAGCCTTATTCCTTGCTCTCATAATGAGAAATCCACAAATAACTGGATATGAGATACTTCAGATCGTACCAGAAGCGATTAATTCTTCATTAAAAGTAAAAACTGGTACAGTTTATACTGAATTACGGAAGTTGGAGAAAGTTGGTTTGGTTAATTCCATACAGGCGTCTGGAGGCCGAAGAAGACGGCAGTATGAAATTACAGCTCTAGGTCTCGTAGAGCTAAAAGAGCTTAATATACAAATTAAAACCCGAATTCAATCTCTTCTAGAACCCTTACTTGAATTTATTGATTCTACGTTAACTTAAAGGATAATTACCAGAGACTGATGATCAGTAAAAGTAAACTGCATCCCAAATAATTCCCTCATTACCTTCCACTCTACCAATCCTATATCCAAATCAAAAATCCGTTCTCAAGCTTAATATTTTTCATTAAATTAGCAG
This sequence comes from Candidatus Heimdallarchaeota archaeon, assembly GCA_019057635.1. Classification (GTDB taxonomy): domain Archaea; phylum Asgardarchaeota; class Heimdallarchaeia; order Hodarchaeales; family Hodarchaeaceae; genus Hodarchaeum. Next base: position 11,571 of record DXJL01000145.1, on the reverse strand, counting down.
AAATAGCACTTTGGATGAATTCTTCCAAAAAATCTGCTGAAAGTCCAGTTTGGACAGCTAATTCGAATAAACTCAAATTTTCTTTATTATGGATTACTTGGAGAACTCGTGAAATTAAGTCATGTCTTTTAGGATTGAAATGAAATTCAAAAAAGGCATCAAGTTCTTCAAATGTGACATTCTCTGCAAGATGAAGTTGAAGTCGGAGACCGGCATCTCTGGGTCCAGATAATCCATACTTAGAAGATAATTGTTGAACCGCAATACTATCAACAACTATTTCAATTTTATACATTGATCCTTGTGGAATTTTGGATTTAAAATCATTTAATTGTCGAAGTAATTCATTTCTCTTCCCTGGTGACATTTTCGAACGAAGCAACGCTTTAATCTGTCTATTTGCATCATCTAAAAGAATACATGTAGCATCTTGGGGAATTAATGCTTGATCAATAATGGGATCGATATTTCCAACCTTCGAGACATAAAATAAACTCACACCAGTCTCGATCAAACGAATTTTTTCATCGATTTTTGAAAATACATCCCGTTTTTTCAGATCCTCATCAAGACGAACATGATAAAGTTGTAAACTTCGTCTTATCATATTTTTGATTAAACCAATGTATTTTATGGTAGCGGTTGAACTAGTGATAACCCAAAGTACGATCATTCGTCCATGTCTTTGTATTCGTTCGTCTTGCGAAGATTTAGCCTTTAAAAAGAAAATAAACCCTAAAGAGAGGTAAGGATCTTTTGGTGTGGGCATTGGCCCATAACAACGAATTTCACCTGGTTGAAATGGGGAGTCAGATCCAATTGCCGTTAATGTCTTTATTGTCATACCAAAAGCTTCTTCCTCATTTAACGGAGAAGAGTTATATAAATTGGTAGGGCCATGATCCTCAAACGCTGAGAAAATAATACCATCAGAAATGGCTTGTCTTGGAGATTTCGAATTTCTATCAACCAGAGTATTCACCAAGGATGAAATTAGCTTATTACTTGGAATGTTATCTTTTCAATCAGTTTTGAGTCGAAAGAGGACGCCAAAAAGAAAGAGAAAAAAATATCATTCCTAATTGAAGCACAATTTCAACCTATATTAAACTAGGTAATTAGAGAGAGGTAGAGAATTCGGGAATTATTGCTCGTATAAGAGATTCACTTTCTTCCCAGAGCTGTCTAGCTACTTCCATATCATAGGAGGTAGGTGTTGATTCCTTCACTTGTTTATTCACAAAGTATTTCCCAGAGATGTGATTAACTTCAGGGGACGAATCAAGATAGATCGAAGTTTCTACCCCCTTTTTCGGAGATTTGGCCATCAGTATCACAAGTTTCATCCCGTTTTTCATAATCCAAGGCATCTCATGACCTAAATTTGTTCTTACAATTCAGGGATGGAGACAATTCACGGTTACTCCTGAGTCTTCGATTCTTCTTGCAAGCTCATAAGTAAAGAGAATGTTTGCTAATTTACTTTGTCCGTAGACTTTCATCATAGAAAAGTGTTTTCTGATTGTAAATCATCAAAATTCAATGCACACTAGGCTTTTGAAGCCACATAAACTATTGGAGAGGGCGAGGATTGTTTCAAAACATCGTGCAACAAATTTGTTAGGAAAAAATGTCCTAGATGATTTACTGCAAACATTTTTTCATACCCATCAAATTAGACTTACTTGTGGATAATTCAATGGTAACTAAGGAAATAATTCACCATCAAGATTTACGGGAATGGTATTGGGCTGCAGATGATGAATTGATTCCAAAACCATTTTTCACTTCATGTTACCTACTCGATGACATATTAATTGATACAGGCGCACCTAAAGGACAAAAGGTTTTCCAAAAGTTCATTAAAACCGCAATCACAAGTGGATCGATAAATAAGTGTCTCATCACTCATACTCATGAAGATCATATTGGTGGAGCCCATATCGTATCAGAAGAATTTCAAATTCCTGTCTATTCAAGTCCCGAAGCTCGTTTACTGCTTAAAAATGCCAATAAGTATGTGTATGCTGATTATCGTGAATTGTATTGGGGAGCGGGGCTACATTCAGTTGAAGCACATCCGGTACCTAGACGTATTCAATCAGAATCACGAAAATATGAGTTAACAGTGCTTTCTGTGCCTGGACATGCTCCAGATCAAATAGCATTCATAGAGCGCGCTCAGGAGTGGGCATTCGTGGCGGATGCAGTATTACCTAAATATCAAGTGCTGTTTGGGCATACATGCAATATTCAGGAAGACATTTCTCTTATTTATAACTCCATACGCAAAGTATATGCATTTACAGAGGGAATGGAGAAGCTAAAAGTCTTTGTTTCAGGAAAAGGTGTTTTTAAGGGACGAGAATACCTGAAAGCACGATTAGAAGAGATTGATGAAATACATAAAAACGTCCAACGTTATAAGCGCAAGGGATTATCTATAGAGCAAATATTGGAGAAAATATTCGGAGGAGAAGGGATAATGGGGATAATGACGGGTGGAGAATTATCACACTTGAATTTCATTGATTCCCTTTATCAGTGGAATGAATGAATTTTTAATTCACTAATGAATCTAAGGGAAGTGAATTAGTAGAAATAATAGGGATTGAAGTATGAAAATTTCCTGCGATGCTCAATGTGAACGATGTTATCACGACAAAGGACGAAGACAAGATCTTGATGTCAACGATTTAGTTCTATTCTGTCCAAGTTGCAAACGTATGTATTTGTGCGAAATTGGCCTTGCTCGAATAGGAACAGAATATTATTGTCCTTTCGACAATACAATTGTGATCCAAGAGGAGGTTGACAAAAGTATCATCCAAATGAAAGGAATTCCAGGTGAAAATCAAGCTGCTTCAGAAGAGATGTACCACCGTTTGGTGGGAGGAAAAGAGGAAAAAAAGAAGAAATCCCGCTTTAGCTTAAGAGGAGGATCCTCTACAAAAACATTATCGGCTTATCATCATTCCAAAGTAAGTGAATTAAACGATATTGAAAATTTAACCCACAAATTAATATTAGAGGTTGCTCAAGATCAAAATATCCAAAATGTACAAAAATTCAAGAATATAAAATCCAAAAAAGAGCTTCTCGACCGTCTTGGGCAAGAAAATGCTAAGATTCTTGATTATTTATATTCTGCGCTATATAAATTTGAAGATGTACCAAAATCGCTTGAGATTCGCTTTGCAGTTTTTGCTCCTTCCGCAATTCCAAGTATCAGAAGCATTCAACTTGTAGATCAATCATTGAAATGCGATATACGCATTATTGATTCTCAGGGAAACGAAATATGGATTTTCTGTACAGATCACGTTATAGATTTACCTGATATAGACAAATACATAGAAAAGGCAAAAGAACTTAATTACAAAGATTATCCATCGGTTACTGGCATTTACTTCATATCAAAAAAGTTTACTTACGTAGCTAAAGGTATATTGGCCAAATTTCAGTCAGCTTTCACAGGAATCGAACATACCCAAGCTGATGGAACCGTAGATGTGACCCATTCCATACCCCTAACTTTATGGGAACCAATTCCAGGAAAAATAGCGTTTAAGAATGTCTCTCAAATTTAGAACGGATTTCTACTAATTAAAACAGGGTTATCTCTTCTTTGATACCCTTAAAATTATGAAGATTACCATTAATGTTCCATATAGAGAAAGAAAACTCGTAGTTGATTGAGTCGAAGTTGTTTCAGTAGTTGAGGAGACTACCACGGTTGAAGACGATGTGGAAGAGAGTGGTAAAGTCGATGTTTCTTCAGAAGATGAGATAGAGGTTGTGGTGGGTGGGGAAATAATTTCTCCCGAAATACGCTCCATGGCTTTTGTTACATTAATTAGCCCATATCCATAAATTCCATCATTACCAGCAACGCCGAGATCTTCAGCGGTATCCCGAATGATACTCCGAAGTTCATCATTGGTTAACGATTGGTTATAACTTTTGAGGAGAGCTAGAGCCCCAGAAACATGAGGGGTCGCCATGGATGTCCCACTACTTGTACTAAATCCATTATATGGGATCGTGGATTTCACAAGTACTCCAGGAGCAACAATTTCTGCTCCATGATTGGAAAAATCTGCTAAAACCTTATCGGATGAAATAGCTCCCACCGCAATAACATGACTATGATTCGCTGGTTGAACTAGTTCAGCTCCATATCCATTTCCAGCTGCAGCAACAATCAGAATGTTCTCTGTATAAGCCTGTGCCAACGCATTCTTAACTAATTGATAAGAAGTGGAATTTGTTATTTCCCCGTGTTCACTACTTATACTTATACTCATAGAAATGATATCGGCACCATTAGCAGTAGCATAATTGATAGCTTCAGCAACGATGATATCAGGATTAAGATCACTTTCATTCACAACTCTAAGAGGCATGATTGAGACATCAGGAGCGACACCAACCACACCATAATTATTCATCTGTGCGGCAATTGTCCCTACAACATGCGTACCATGATTCTGTAGAGATGGCCCAGCTTCAAGAAGACTGAAGGGATCATTATTTTTATGAACAAAGTCCCACCCATTCACATCGTCAATATAACCATTCGAATCATCATCAATGCCATTATCGGGGGTTTCCCCTTGATTAATCCACAGAATATTTTGCAAATCAGTGTGAGAGGTATTAAGTCCTGTATCCAGAACTGCTACAACGATTTCAGGTGAACCCTGAGTTATATGCCATACTTTATCAGCACCAATCAATCGGATACCGTAGGGAAGATCATCTGAGTAGTCATCTACAAATAAAGAGTTATCATGCTTGCTTATGCCCGATATCCACAAGCCACCAAAGGTAATTCCGAGGATTAGCATGAAAATAAGCAGTCTCTGGTTGACTTTCATTCTATGACCTTACCTTTTGATGGAGTTATTATAAGTAACTAATCTACCACTTTGAAAAAATCGGGAAAACGATAGAGAAAGGGTTGGTACGCGATAATACTTCTTTAGAAATGCAGCAATATGAATTTAACTGGATTGAGAAAGGAAGAAATTAAAAGTTCAGGAATATTATCAATATCTGACTTTGAAATTAATCTGACACCATTTGATTTATTCTTCAATGCAAACTTTCTTAAACAGAGAAAATAATAATCGGCAGAAGTTTCAATAGTTTGAATGATAAAAATAGGAATGGAAAAAATATGCCTTATTGTCCAAAATGCGGAACGGAAGCGGGAGAAGCGAAATTTTGTCCAAATTGTGGAGCTACACAAGGTGGTGCAGATGCAGGAAGGCCAGGTGCCCCACCCACATATCAGGCTCAAGGATCAGGAAAACCCAAATATGACAGTACAATATGCCTTTTGCTTTGTTGTTGTGTCACTCCAGTGGGGGCAGTAATATATTATGTTCTAACAGACCATCCAGAAGAACAGTATAAAACCCAATATTAAAATTACCAATCTCTCCTGTTTGAGGGTCATGAGTAGTTCGAAAACTGAGAAACTCAAAGGATTTCTCCACTACTCATTAGCTCATCACCCCATTTGCTGGCAGTATCGAGAACATTTAATACAAGTGAAAGGATGGAGCCTTTGCCTAGGATGTACGGGATTTTATAGTGGTTTTATCCTTGGAGCGATAGTTATTTTCCTAGGATTTTTACAACACATAATATGGATAGAACTGATAATTCTGGCGATATTATTATACTTGCCAACAATGTTGAGATTGGCCAAAGTTCCAATTTTTGATTCGACTAATAGAAAATTACGAATTGGTTTTCGGGGACTATTAGGCCTAGGAATCGCAGTTGGTTTATATTCGATTATTGTTGCCCCCTACTTTGAGATACAATTACTCCAAGTTCTCATTGGCGTCACGTTTTATGGTATCATTACTATCAAACGCATTAAAAATGGTACCAAGGAATGGGATGCTCTCTGTGAGACTTGTACCTTCTCACGGAATGCTCAATGCCCAGGGATGGAACCATTATTCAAGTGGAGAGAGTAAATGAATCCAGACAAAAGAACAGAAAAAAGTGACTACTATTCGAAAAATCTATTTGCAGTGAAATTAAAACGGGCATACGAAACAGCACCATCGAGAATTCAACAATACTTGAATGCGGAACTAGCATATGTCCTTGATCAAATTAAACCATCAGATACAGTGCTAGAACTTGGATGTGGATATGGGAGAGTACTGAAAAGAATTGCGGAAAAAGCAACAACAGTAGTCGGGATCGATATTTTAGAAGCCTCATTAAAATTTGCAAAAGATTATCTGAGAGGAATCCCAAATATTCAATTGCATTTTATGACTGCTCGTAACATTAAATTACCTGAGCAAACATTTGATGTTGTTCTGGGAATCCAAAATGCTCTCTCAGCCACAAAAATTGACCCACCCCTCCTCCTCTCCCAGGCCTTGCGTGTTACAAAAACTGGGGGAAAAATCATCCTATCCAGCTATTCAGAAAAAATTTGGGAGGAACGATTGAAATGGTTTATCCGTCAAGCAGAAGAAGGATTACTGGGAGAAATCGATTACGATAATACGGGAAATGGTGTAATCACCTGTAAAGATGGATTTCGGGCAACCACTTTTACAAAGGAAGATTTTATGCATCTAGTTAACACACTAGGATTGGAAGCAAAAATACAAGAAGTAGATGACTCATGCATATTCTGCGTTATCACTAAGATTACTTAGACGTTTTTTTGTCTTTCAAACAGTATTTGTTACATTGTCTTAAGAGCTAATTCGAAAGACTGGAAAGGAAACCTCTCTAGCGAATCGGAAGACGAGTAAACACATTACGATATTCTACGTCACAAATTCGTTCGGAATTTTGAACGACTTCCTTCGAAGGGGGTTTAAGCTCATGTTTCGGCTTAAACTCACAAGAGGAGGAACCAAACTCAAGCGTGTCACTTAAGACAACGATAAAAGTTGCTTTTCGGTTAATCAATAAAGAACCTCCTTAAATAGCATAAGTAAGTAAAATGATGTATAAAGTTCTAGAGTACACGAACTTAGAATGAGAATAATATTCAAACTTGGACTTTAAATCTATTGATCTTGGCAAGTTTGGGGATAAGGTCAGGAAATCTAGTAGTTGGCTAGAATGCATTAGTAGGTGTACTCATTTACAACTTATTGACTAAACTTCCTGCCTGTAAGCACAAAAAAATGTTCCCAGGTGAAAAAATGGAGGGGTCAGGGCAGTAGTTAATCCGCTCAAAAATTAACTGGGTCTTATCCGTAATGTGGCAAATGCCCTGAACCATCATCAGCAATTCCTTATAAAAAATATCGTTTAAAGAGTATAAGACCATATATTGTTTGAAAAACGAAAAGACCAATAACACCAAAGCTGACGAAAGTAATAGCCCCAACAACGATATTAGAGGGAGAGAGTAAATAGGAGAAGATAATGGGGCTGAGGACAGCCAAGAATAAAGCAAATCGTTTCAGTAAACGACGAAAATCAGGTAAATAACTGATTTTAAACGTATTTTTGGTTTCTACAACAGTTTTTGTTCCCATATTTGATACATCCATGAGTTGAGAAGTGAAATTCTATTATTCCACTTGTTGGATAGATACTATTTCATGGATTTATAAGTGTATTTATTTTGGCATGATATTTTTTTTGGAATTAATACCATATTATGGCTTAGTACCGTTTTATGGAATCACTTATATAGGCGGATGACGAATGGTTCTTTAGACAATTCGCTCCCTCTTTGGGCTGTGTTTCATTTTTGGAGCAGATTTTGTCTAGGACAGGATTGGATTTTGAGTACCGCCAGCAAATCTACTGATAATTCTAAAAAGGAAGATAATTTTTACTCCTCGGGTGAATTGATTCGCCCTTCCATTTTGTGGCTCCTCCTACGTAAAAAAAAGCTCACTGCTAAGGATATTCAAGAAGCTCTCGGTTTGAAACGTCAAACTACCTATAATTATCTCAAAGAATTGGAAGATAAGGGTTGGATTAAGGTCGAATATCGTCAACACGAATCTAAACCCCATATGAATGTCGGCTATTACTCTCGTGTCAAGAAAAAGGCCAAACCTGGTGCTGCTAAGAAACACAAAAAGCAATGGATCTTCCCTGCGGATGGGTACATTGCCAAACTCTCGACAGCTGATGGCGAATTCTCCGATCCCGACTGCGAATACTGTGATGGGAAAGTTAAAAATGCTATCATTGAGAAAATTAATTTCGGTATTGCAGCGCTTTCCGAGAAGAAAAAATTCATTCAAAGCATGTCTGATGGGGAACTCACCACTTTTCTTAAGACCAATCGAAATTTTCCTGGTCCCTCGCTTGACGTCCTTCTCCTTACCGATGATGAATTTGAGCAATTTGGTCAACACATGAAAGAGCTATATTCCACCACCATCGAACGCTGGCTTGTCGAACATTCCGACCAGCATGATGAAAACTTTGTCGTGGTGGGCTTCTTTAAAGAATAGTCTGACTTGTGTTAGATGGTTTTCCACAGCTATTTTATTCCCATATTGTTACTTCAGTCCAATAATTGTAGGAAGATGTCTCTTCTAGGTGTTGTGGATTAATCTGATGTTCTTTCTTCTTGTAAGGTTTCAACACATTTTTACTTTCGTTTCGATCTGGAACAAAAATTTTACCAGTCTATGGATCATTCATTCCTCTTCAATCTGGAATTGAAAGGAAGATTCGATAACTGGGAATACATGTGGTTCTTCTAGCGGTATAGGCTGAACAGAGGGGGATGCTACTTTCTGGGGGCGTTTTCGAACCTTCTGGTAGTATACTACTAGTATTAATCCCAAAGAAAAGCCCAAGATTTCAAGTGATTCTGAAATCATTGCAATAAGAAGGAGAATTGAAAATGGTTCGGTAAGAATGACACTAAAGGTAAAACTAGGTACACCAATTGGGATAAGCAGTAATAAATGAAGGGTTCGAAGAAAAATGACAAACATTCCCAATAGGAAAACTCCAATACGAATGATTGACCTTGAGTATCCAGAGCCAGACATAAATCGTCTGAAAATTGAGGGCAAGCTAGTGTATATTACCCAAGCAAAGAAAATTCCCTGTAACTCAAAATATAACCCATAAAGAACTGGTGTACTTATTAGCGTTTCTTGACTAACCCAAGTTACCAATTGGTGCCACCAAGGTAACTCAGAAATTTGAATAAAAAAGAATGTAGTATTCTCGGTTAAAAAGAGTGAGATGAGAAAATTAAGTAGATTCGAGAAGACACGATATAACTCTATTGAAAGACTCACTGCTAAAATAACTGTTTTATAATTCCAGCGACTTTTTTTCTGCTCTGCAGGTCGAAAGATCGCCCTCACTGATGTTCCTCCGGCAAAATTCAATATAAACATGTAAAGTGCAAGTGGAAGAGTAAATACAATGAAAATAAGTTCTAAAATCCCCATATTTGATAAGAGAGTGATCTGCTCTGATGAGGGGGGTGTAGAAAGGTCTTTAACAAAAAAGGCCTGAAATAAATCTAATAAATCATTTAACGAGGATGAGGATGAATAAGATGCTTGTACCAACACGATAAATCGTACAAAAAGCATCCAGAGTATGAAATAGACAATTCCAACCATCACCACTTTCAAAGATATATCCAAGAAGCGTCGTGTCCAAGAAATTGGGTGTTTTACTGAGATTTGACCACGAAATCGGTTTTTTCCCCAATTAATGAGCGAAAGGAGGGTGCCTAGTAGAATAAAAGTCACAGCTAGAAAGAAAATTCGATATCCCAAATCGACGAATCCTTTAGCTGTTAGAACAGTAACTTGATTCTGGAATTTTTCTCTACTTAATTCAGTGAATAACAAGGCCATTAGAGAAAGAATAACACTCGAAAATACCCACTCAGAGAACCGAACATTCACAATGACGGGGAATTTCTTGGGTGTCGTCCTTTCAGCTGGAAACTCTGAATCTGAAACCAATTTTTCTTGCATGCTTCGTTGTTTCTTTGTTAATCGTCGATTTTCCCAGCGTAGAGTGAGAAAAAACAGAAAGGGGAGCCCGAGAAAAAGAAGTAAATTTAGTACGATGATTAATAATTCTAAATGTGGTTGAGTAGGGGTTTCATCGATCCATATTGAATAAAAAGAATTACCTGCGAACCCCCCGTCTACCTGAATAACCAATAATTCGACAGCTAGAGGGATTGGAATCTCAACGAGATAGGGAAGAGCATTTGGTACATAGTTTGAGAGTGTAGAGACATCTGCTCCGTTTCCAGAAGTAAGACTGAGGAGTTGGACATCAACTGTAGAATTGACTCGTCCTTCCAAATCAAAGATGTAAAGTTGAACTCCTGGGAGATTACTTTGTAAAATCACTGTTCCCTTCGTACGTATTTCTGAGGTAAAAATATAATAATCAGTTGGATCTTCAAGCCCCTCCTCATTTACAGTTCCAACAATCCAATTTTGAGCAGGTATATGGTCATGGGAGACGAGGGTAGTGTACAAATCATCTGGAACATCAGTGTTTAAATCGTCGATGACCATTGGTGCATCAGCAATATGTTCTGTTGCTTGAGTGGGATCCGTTCCTAATAAAAATTCAATGTAATCTGATAATCCATCATTATCAGAATCAGGAGATAGTTCTATCCGAACTGAAAATTGAAATTTCTCTGACCCCCAATTTCCCGCAGCATCACTCACATAAACTGATAGTCGGTGAGATCCATCTTCACGAGGAAGATTAACAATAAAAGGAAAAAACAAACTCTGGTTCTCTTCAGCATTCCAGTGGTATAATACATTATCTAGATTGGTATCGTTGATCAATAGTTCGACAGGAGTTTCGGGAATATGTTTACTATTATTCACCAATGATTCCAGTAGTATAATAGGAGTTGTATCATCTGTAATAAAGTGAAATTTTTGATATTCCCACACATCAAGACTGTCTAGTGCATAAACATGTAAGATGTGAGGCCCATCACCAGGTGGTAATAGAGTAGTATATGGGGGAAGCCATGTAATGTTAAGTTGAGAATCCCAATTGAAATCAACTCGTAATAGGGAAGTATCATCGATATCTAAAACAATACGAGTATCAGATGGAAGAATAGAATTATTTGAAGGGGATTGTAGAAAAATATAATTTGCTGCTGTTGCCATATCAACATTGAAAGAGAAGGGTGTAATTTTTTCCTCTAAATTGTAGGTTAAACTCCCTGAATCCATCACATTGAGAGTAAAATTGGTAAGTAAGAGTAAAAATATGATAAATGTTCTATTTCTCATTTCCTAGATCCTTCAAAATCGATGGCATTCTATTCATACATCTAAAAGAAAGGGCCTTATTTAGTTTGATATTATCTTTTCGTATGATTTAGCCAATCGTATGCAAAAACTTGTAGGTTTTCTGGATCTAGCCATACTCTTAAAAGAAGTCTCTAATTGCCAAGAAGCACTTCGAGAGGTCATAGCAGCGAATGATTTATTATTAGAAATACAGAAATTGTGAAATTATAAAAAATTTTACTAAGATTTATCTTGTAATGACTTGTCTTGCCATTGAAACAAAACATTCCTCGAT
>DXJL01000144.1 GCA_019057635.1 Candidatus Heimdallarchaeota archaeon | reverse complement strand
CGGTAGTATCGGTAGTATCAGTAGTATCAGTAGTATCAGTAGTATCGTTTTCTTGGAGAATGTCAAATGCAATATAGAAGTTAGGTGTTTCAGTTTCTGGAACGACCGATATTTTGTTATTATCACCATTCTCCTGTTGATAAGCTGATAGAGGGGTTACTATAAATACTGTGAACAGAGTTAATGCAAAAAGACAAATAGCAACATGTCGAATACCCTTAGAGGTCATTGTTTTTCTTTACTCCAAGAATCAGGCTGAAGAAATCGCCCTTTTCATCGAATCTTGCTTAAATGTAGTTGTTTAAAAAAACTTACTTAATGTTCGAGCTTCGTCAACTTTCCTTATTGATCTGTCAAATTGAGGGGAAAAGAATAAAGAAAAATAATTAAACTTCTCTTACTGCCTTATTACTTTTTCATAACGAATTAAAAATAAACAATGCGCTGATAGTCTAGTCTGGTAGGACTCCAGCCTTCCAAGCTGGCTACCCGGGTTCAAATCCCGGTCGGCGCATATTATAAATAAGATATCAAGTGATGGCATATCTTAATATTACGCATATGCCACCGAAACTTTCTATCTGACGTCCTTCTTCCGTTTGTGAACTTATAATCTCCACTTGTGTACTTGTCTTTTCTGCAAGATCACCAAGGTCTATTATCAGGTCTTTTAGCACAACGTTCCAATTAACACTTTTACATTGAGAACACTGGTCTTTTTGTAAAGTAGAACTAAAATTATCCACATCAATTGGATCTAATGTTTTTTCTATAATTTGGCTGCAATTTTTACATGTAGCGATTACTCGCGTTTTATTTACGCTTTCTGAAATTAATAAGACCTCTACTGCTCCCATTATTAGGTTTTCTCTAACCTGCTGTTCCCCATAATTGGCTTTCCCTGCGATAAGAGCATCTTTGAACCGTCGTACTAGTTGTTTTTCTTCCATAATTGCAATTCCCTCTAAGATATCCTCGGAATTTTCGACCAGTTCATTAATGCCACCTTCATCCCCGCCATATCCTAAATCTTTGATACCCACAACTTTATCTCTCAATCTGGGGTCAAAATGTTCAATAATTTGATCTTTGGTTTGACCTGGACCACCAATGATTATTCCTTTCAACTCATATTTAGCATCTTCAAGGAAGTATTGCTTCAATTCATCTGCTACTCGTTTTAAGTAACGAGCAATTGCTTCAACTCGCAATCGAGCATACCGAACACTACTTTGACCGCCTTTTCTATGTTTTTTTGCAGCTCCACTTCGTGTACTCTTAATAATCTGGACCTGATCTCCCTTTAAGGTGGCAATAGTAGCTTTAGCACTGTCTATAGCTAATAGTGCAAAAACATCTTTTTCTCCCAATTTTTCAATCAGATGCTCAACATGAAATCGATTATCGCAAACATATAGCTTTCGTGAAATGGGATCTTTTGGCTCGAAAACGTAAGATTCTAACTTAAAATCCTTATGTCCAGAATCGGCAGTAGCACCCGCAAATATAGCCAAACCTGACTCTGGTGCTTTGTGTCCGTATAATCTAAGTTTTCCAATTACGTTTCTTAGAGCTGAGACAACGTTTTTCTGAGTAAATTTGCTTCTAATATTGGTAGCAGTGCCAATTTCATCTGATAACTCTTGTACAAAATCTGCGATAGCACGATTTGGAGGAACATAAAGAGAAATCAGACATGTACTCCCATCAGGAGATTCTTTCTCTTTTAATTCTTTTAATTCCATTTCATATTTATAAGCTCTATAAGAAATTGTAAATTTCTCCTATAATATTACTAGTAAGGTTGTATTCTCCCCGTACTCCATATTTCTTTCTTTCAACACACTAATAAAAGTATTATCAATGATAATAGCGAAAGAAGGGGAGAACGCTCTTTTTGATTACAATTATGCAAGATCGTGTGAAATCACAAACTCGTTTATTCTTCATACACAGGTTTGAGTACCCTCTCAAATGGAGAGTAATTTTGCAATAGAGCATTAAGAGTCAGTTTTTTCCAATCACATATAGCTGAATATTCCACCAGATCCAGTCCTAATAGTGAGGAGGAAGAATCATTCAAGAGTATAGATATTTCTTCAAAGAGCTTTTCTAGCTTCTTTATATGCAAATTTATGCTTTTTTTCTTACGCTCCCTGAATAAAGCCAAGTCTTCAAAGAGATTTATTTCTTTACCAATAAGAGTTGGAGTGGTTAGATCAATATGATCTGGTAGCATTTGAATTTGTTGATTTAAATTCCTTGTATGTCCAATTAGTAAAATACGATGCCAGTAACTGGATAAACCTAAATAATTCTGCGTAGGTTGAAGATAATCTATATCTATTGAGATATACACCTTTTTCTCAGCAATCCACTCTAAAAATGAATTATCATCACTTAATTCTGTCAACTCTGAAGCAATATGTGGTACTAAAGAGTGCGCATAATTCAACTCATAAAATGTATCAGCCCAGCCCCCAATAATTGAAGTTCGTTTTGCGATATTTTCTGTAAGCCAAGCTCCATGAATACCTGTATAATTCCCTAAATCCAAATGAGCATCAAATGTAATTATTCTAAAGTTATCCTTATGCCTTCTTAAAAGTAACTGAGCTTTATAGCGGGAAGGAGCATGTGACGTTGCTAAAGTTAACTTCTTATTGCTGATCTTCCAAGAATTATCTGGGATATCTGTAAAAGAATTTGTATCTAGAATATTAGTGTGGGGTGGATTGTTGAGGAGTTGTTTGAAATGATTTTCAAACGTACTATTGATAAGTCCGCTAAAATCGATACCAGGGTAATT
>DXJL01000016.1 GCA_019057635.1 Candidatus Heimdallarchaeota archaeon | reverse complement strand
TATCTGCTGATAAACAAGTAGTCCCTTCGGTCAGTTCAAACTCTGTTTGTTCTGATCAGCCGGATAGGGGATGTGTGACTCATCCTGTCGTGACTCAAAAAGTTTAATTATTTTTTTTTGTCCGACAAATTCAGTCATGTAGAGTTGCTGAAAATGAAAACACGACGAGAACAAATTGTAGAATTGTTATCGAAAAATGAAAAAATGACTCTTCAAGAATTAGCTGATCTTACTAAAACATCAGTTAAAACTATAGCTATGGACATAGATTCAGTCCGAAAAACAATAAAATATGATAATAAGCGAATTGAAGTAAATCCAGCTTCGTGTATTGGTTGTGGTTATGTGTTCTTAGGTAGAGGACGAGTTAGTGACCCCCATAAATGTCCTGAATGTCATTCAGAGAGGATTAATCCACAGAAATTTCGTATTGTCGCGAGTTAGTGTGATAAAAAAGATTTTCGATTGAGAACCTATTCCCCACTACTTCCGAATCCCCCTCCTCTGTCCGATTGATCATCAAGCCATTCAGATTCACTGATTTGTACTTTTTCAACTCTGTGAATGGTTAATTGAGCTACTCTATGGCCAGGTTGGATTAGCTGATCCTCCACCCCTCTGTTGTTCATAACAATCATTATTTCCCCCCTATATCCAGAATCAATTATACCTGCGGTACAAAAAACTCCTTTCTTTGCTATGGAACTCCTACTTTCGATTTTCCCAAAGAAACCAGCTTCGATCTCTAAACATATACCAGTGTGAACAATGTCAGTACTCCCAGCAGGGAGAGTTAGATCATCAATTGCATATAGGTCAAAAGCAGCGTCATTTATATTATGTTTAGTTGGAACTTTGGCTTTTTTAGAAATTTTTTTAACTTTTATCTGCATTATTTTTCCATTCCTAATCGCAATCGACGTTAGAAAGATGTGATTGCGTTAAAACTCTTTTAAAAATGAATAAAACCCCCCATCTTTTTTACTCAGGATCCAAGTATCTCTTTAATAATATTCACAGCCCACAGAATTTCATCCTCTTTAATAACAAGTGGTGGAGCAAATCTGATGGTGTAATCATGAGTTTCCTTAGCTAAAATCCCTTTGTCTATTAATTGTTGTGTAAAAGGCCGAGCTTTCTCTGTTAATTCGATAGCAGTTAATAATCCTTTTCCCCGAACCTCCTTGATTCTAGGGTGTTTAATTTCTTTTAACTTTTGCAGAAATAACTCACCCATAGTTGTGGCCCTTTCATCAAGTTTTTCATCAACAAGAACGTCCAAGGCTGCGTCACCCACTGCACACGCTAATGGAAAACCACCAAAAGTCGATCCATGTGTACCAGGAGTAAAAACTTTCATAATTTCCTTGCGACTGACAACTGCAGAGACAGGAAGCAGACCTCCTCCTAATGCTTTTCCCAAAATCATGACATCGGGGATAATTCCATCATGTTGATGACAAAACATCTTTCCAGTCCGACAAAATCCCGTTTGGATTTCGTCTAGAATCATCAATACATTATTTTCTGTGCAGATCTCACGCACTTTCTTTAGATATCCCCCTTTCGGAATCAAAACCCCCGCTTCACCTTGGATAGGTTCAACCATAAACCCTACAGTATTTGGAGTTATAGCCTTTTCAAGAGCTTCAATATTATCGTAAGGTATTACTTTAAATCCTGGTGTATATGGTCCGAAACCAGTGTATGCATCTGGGTCAGTAGAAAAGCCAACAATGGTTGTGGTTCGTCCATGAAAATTATTTTCACAAACTATAATTTCAGCTTTATCTTTTTCAACTCCTTTTACTTCATAACCCCATTTTCTTGTCATTTTAAGTGCAGTTTCAACTGCTTCTGCCCCTGTATTCATGGGTAATGCCATATCGAACCCCTCTCCACAAATATCAAGCAAGTGTTTAAGAAAAAGACCCATGCGGTCGTTGTGAAATGCACGAGAGGTCAATGCGACATGTTTTAACTGTTCTTCAAGAGCCTCAACTATTTTCGGGTGTAAGTGACCCTGATTGATAGCAGAATAAGCCGAAAGGCAATCTAAATATTTTTTTCCTTCAGGGTCATAAACCCAAACTCCTTTGGCTTTGGTAATTACAACAGGTATGGGATGGTAATTATGTGCACCATATTGCGCATCAAACTCAATGTATTCTTTAGAATTAGGCATAACAATCACATCATTGGTATTATTTTCCCTTCTTTCGAGGAGAGAGGAGGATCTATTGATCTCTAAATTGGACAAAAGCATATTGCCATAAAAAACTTTCGGATGCAGCAATATTTATCGGATGCAGCACTATTGATCTGTCCATTTTTTTATGTGTTTTGATCTGATTTCGTCCAATCAAGTATCGTAATTTAGGATTTGATTTTGTTTTACTTTTCGCAAGGTGATTGATGTATAGGTTTTGTTTACCCCTTCAATCAGAGAAATTTGCTTTTCAACGATATCGTGCAAATTACTTATCGAAGGAGCATTCCCAATGCATAAGATATCGTGAATTCCCGTTGTGATCTTAATTATATGAATTTCCGAGATTTCATCAAGAATAGAGAGAATATGGTCCATATGACTCGCATCTATATCCAGCTCGCAAATGAATTCTATATCGAAACCAATTTTATCTGGATCAATATCGATAGTAAATTTTCGAATTACCTTACTGTTCTCTAACTTCTTTAAACGGTCAGAAATTGTTTGTGGAGAGACCTCCAGTTGTTTTGCAATATCTCGATATATTGTTCTTCCATCTTTACATAGAGCGCGTAATATTGTATGATCAGTCTCGTCTAACGATTTATCCATTTGCGTTTATCCCCAGAATCAAAAAATGGTTTAGAATTTTATTTCGCATGGTTCAAGATCCGGATTCTCTTCCTAAGCGCCAAATTAACCAGTAACGATGGGCAATACTTGCAGGTAGCAAAGCAGGTATTAATACCATGAGACCAAGGACAACCAATGTTCCTAGTTCTAATTTTAACGTTAAAAGGATCGCCCAGATTCCACCAGCAAAGATAGCGTAGACAATAATGAATACAACATAGTCTGCCAAGGTATCAAAGGCCCCTTTAAGAAATCCAAACATGCTATTCAAAAGTAAGATGCCTAGTTCGATTATTCCTTGAATAATTAGTTTGATAAACTCTAAGAATCCACGAAAAACAGATGCCCCACCCAAAATAACTGATCGTGCTCCTGCAAAAATAGAATCTAACCCTAAATAAGCACCTGGTATAGCAATAAACAGAGTATACAGAAAGAGGAAAAATAAAGCTATAAATTCGTTTAAGTTAGTAAATAATATTAAGATTCCGATTAGAAGTGCGATAGGGGTCATTAAAATAGAAAAGCTGACTAAGCCATCGATTCCAGGATTCATTTCTTTCTTATCGGGGTTTTGAGAGAAGAATCGGACTGCTCGATGTGCCTGAGTATAAGTTTTAGTAGGACGTTCTCTACGGGTGAATCGAACATACGATTCATTTTTGGGTCTTTGAGAAGGTTTGACTACCACATTTCCAAAATCAATGTCAGATATTTCGTCTCTGGCGATTTTACCAGCACGTTTCATCTCACGGTTAATTACATTGCCTGCCTCGACAGCTTTCTTTCCAAAAAATCTCCCAAGCTTCTTAGTTGTGGACTCATCTTTTTCACTCATTCTTTTCAAGCATCCCTTTTAGTAAGTCATTAAACTGACCCTTAGATTTTTAAGCATTCTTCTAAAGGCATACAATTTCTCCATCAAGTATTATTAGAAAAAAGTTCCGCCTCAATATGTCAAGAAAAAGAAAATAGAATCCTCATAGTTCTTGCTATTTTGGTAAGATATCTAAAGAAAAATAAGATAAAGAGTTTATTATTGCTAAACCCTTAAGAATCTCTCTCTTAGCTTTTAAGTGATTGAATAGAGTGTAATTACTTGATTAATGAATCGCAGCTTAATACGTTACATAATTTTACTGAACTTCTCCTTAAATGGTTTGAAAAGAACAAGCGTGATTTACCATGGAGAAAAACACGAGATCCTTATCATATTCTTGTGAGCGAAATTATGCTGCAGCAAACCAACGTGGACCTTGTAATTCCAATCTATGAGGAATTTCTAAGAAGATTTCCGACAATAGAGGTTTTAGCAGGTGCTTCCCCGAAGCAAGTACGATTAATAACAGACAAACTCGGGTATACTCGGAGAAGTAAATTTCTCTTTGAGATTGCAAAAGAAATTAGAGATAGGAGAAAGGGTATATTTCCCTCCTCTCTTGATGAGTTATTAGAATTAAAAGGCATTGGCCGATATACTGCAGGAGCTATTCTCAGTTTTGCGTTTGAAAAAAATGATAAGAATGCAGCCATTGTTGATGTAAATGTCGAGAGAGTGATTAGTCGAATCTTTGGTACGTGGAGAGACGAAAGAAATGCTAAATTTGATAGAAACATGTGGGCATTTGCAGAAGAATTCATTATAAATGGTAATGTCTGGACAAAAAATCAAGCAATTATGGATTTAGGAGCTATTCTTTGTGTTTCTTCAAATCCCAGATGCTATATATGTTCTATGAGCGTTCTCTGCGAATATTATAAACAGGTAGTTCCCAAAATAACTCCATTGGATTCCTTTTTTGAATGAATAACAAATGGTGATACTTTGAAAAAACAGATCAAAGAGAGAGATCCCTTTCCTGAGTTTATCAAACACATCACACCATATATTTATAGCATTATTCAGAAATTGAAAGAGTCTAGTGGTACCAATTCAGAATCAGAAGCTTTTTTCAAGAGTATATTTCTTTCAGAAAATGTAAATGCAACAGATCACAAAATTAATTCAATTTCAACTGTTATAGCGGTTTTGATATATGATTGCCTCTGTTTAGGATTAAAGACTCTTAAGAGGGTCGAATTGCTGGGTGAACATTCGTACTCCAATTCAATTCACATGATATTTGATAGAATTACTGAAAAAAACTTAGATATCCCTTTGCTTTACTCACCAATATTTCCTCTACAATCTCTTATTGAACTGTTCGTATCTAATCCTTATATTTCAAATGAATGTCTGAAACTCCTTTTAGAAAATACTAGCAATTCAATAAACTATTCCCAAATGAAGTTCCCTTATTATTATGATAGGAGTATCGGGCAAAATAAAATACAAAACCAAGGCCAAGTTTTTACTCCGATTTCTGTTGTAGATTTTATTTTTGATCAGGTGATTGTTCCTGAAACTGAGATAATTCTTGATCCTGCGGCTGGTACTGGTGTTTTTTTACTTCGTGCTTTAGAAAACTTACCCAAGATTGACCTTTCTGGAGTAATAAAAGTAATTGCAATTGAGAAAGACCCGATACTCAGTCTCATCTGTGAGAGCGCATTAAAAGTATTTTGCAAATTACAGTCACTATCAATCGAATGTCAAGTATATACTCAAGATTTTTTTCAAAGTGCCTCTATTTTAAGTGAGTTACGGTCTGAAAAGCATGGAGTTATTGCTATTTTAATGAATCCGCCATATACTCGGCAAGAGTTAATTCCAATTAGGGAAAAAGATTTTATAAGAAATAGAGTTTCTTCTACAAGCATTATTTCGGATTTTAAACAGAAATACACATCTTTTCGAGTTTCTGGTCAATCTAGTTTGTATATTTATTTCATCCTTTATATTTCTGAGTTTTTAAATCCCCAAGATCGTTTAGGATTGATTATTCCTAATTCATGGATGGATGTCAGATATGGTTTAATGCTTCAACTTTTCTTATTAGATCATTACAATATTGAATTAATTGTATCGACTCGTTTAGAAAAATTAATCCCCTCAGTAGAGGTTAATACAGTTATTTTGACACTTGAAGTAAAGAGTCACATGCAAAGTCTTGAATTGAGCTCATCCTCTCATGAAGTTAAGTTCATCAGAATAAATTCCAAAGCTGATCTCAAGCTCCTTGCTAATTACGGGATCAAAGAGGCACTTCCAATGATTAAGGATAGTGTGTTTGCATCTGTTATGGAGAGTAAATTACTTCTAGAACCAAAATGGGGACTATTCGTAAAAGCCCCAAGGTATTTCCTTGATTATCTTGATAATACAAAAGATAACATGAAGTTTTTAAGAGATTATGCCTCAGTTCGCAGAGGTTTTACTAGTGGCGCAAATGACTTCTTTTATGTTGGAAAACCTGGAAGAATGAATAGGTTTTTCGTTTCCAGTATAGATTTAAAAGATGGAAGTTTAATTTTAAAACCGCAAAACTATAAAATTTTGCATAGATTACAAGAACAAGGTTTTCTTTTAGAGGAGGATTCATTTACCATAGAGAGAGAGTATTGGATGCATTCTGACATGAATAATCATGAATTCCAGAAAGAATCAATCCTATATACTACTCCTGATAATGAAAAATGGATCCCAAACTACCTAATAAAATCACCTAAGGAACTTGAAGGATTCAAAGTTACAAGCGAAAATTTAATTTATGTTGTCATTATAATACCTAAGAAAAGTTCTCTTGAGCTTAAACCAGGAATTAGAGAATATATTAAATGGGGAGAAACATGGAGGCCCATAAAAGGAAACCCCTATGCCTTAAGGACAACTTGTGCGAATCGTAAATTTTGGTACTCGCTACCTGACGAGTATTATCATTTTTGTCCAATACTTTGCATAATGACAATAAATGACCGCTATCCATTTTTCTATAATCCTCATAATTATTATTTTGATGCTCGGTTATATGGCATTACTCCTCTGAGCGATATAATAATAAATGAAGAAGATCTGACTACGTTTCTGTTTCTATTTCTGAATACTGTTTTTGTCTCAATTCAGATAGAACTATCAGGACGCGAAAATCTTGGAGAAGGAGGACTGGATGTAAAAGTATATGAATATCAAGATATTAAAATTCCACAATTCAAGTATCTTGACAAGAAATCGTTCTTGGCCTCGCTTTTCCAAAAAATATTGCTGTCCAAACCATCTTCGTATATAAAAAATGAACAACCATCATCTAAACAAGAATTAGACCAATTTCTCAGGGAAATCTACTCACTTTCGGACGAAAAAATAGAAAAAATGCATAAATCATTGCAGGAAATTATCCAAGCTCGTATTGATAAAGCTAAGACAGACTTTTCCTACATTTCATGAAAATTCAAACTCATTATTGATTTAGGAAGGATTCAATTTCTGAGATTTCCTTTTTTGTCAGATTGTATAACTGATAGATTACTCTATCAATTTCTTCAACTAAAATATGTTTTTTTTCACTCGGTGAGTTTTGAATTTGTCTTGTAACAGTTACTATGTCAATATACTTCTGAGAATCACGGGGTGGTAATACCAGAGGTAGATTTCGAATTTGAAGTGGATAATAATCATACATTCCTCCCAAGTCTTTAAACATACACCGAGCATAAAACGTAAGTGTTTTTGAATTCAATAAGGCTACTAGGAATAGTAAAGTGTTTGCATCATTGTAATCTTCGTTAGGGATAATCCAAACAACATCCTTTGAGGAAAGACAACCTTGGTCATCAATCGCAAAAGTATTCCTCCTTGCTTTGTAGGGGGTAACAATCTTAACTCCTTGCCAATCCATAGTGTTCCGTTCATCTCCCTCTCTCCAGAGGTAATATTTAGTAACTCTACTTCTGTTTAGAAGGTCATCCTTATTATCTTTCAAATACTGATATGCATTCTTTGAATTTCTAATTTGCTCTTGACGAAATTTTGGAGCATATAAGACTTCCATTCCTTCTCGCTTTATAAAAAATGGTTTTATCTCCCCTCCTTTTAACCATGGTTTATAGTGAGAGGATTTGAGATGTAAATGCATAGAAAAAAAATAAGGAACTTTGGGAGCAAAAACTTTATCACAACCAGTTTCTATACCTTTGCTGAGTGATGATATTTCATTTAACCTACAATTTGATATTCTAATTATTTTTTCAATGGTCTTCTTAGTGTCAAGAGAATACAATGTCCATTTCTCAGATTTTAGTCTAATTTGGGATATTTTTGTTGCTTCTATATCCTCAAATTTTGTTTTAGAATACTTATAAGCATGAAGTTCTTCATTAGACGTCCATTTTTTATTTATTAGCAGCATGAAGCAAGTTTTAATATTAATTTGAGGGAAGATAAGCAATTCGTTAAAGTCATGGATTTCAAGAAGAGTTGCTTTACGTATGATAAATTCCCTAATCTGCTTAGCATAAACACTGGAAAGAATAGATTTAGATAGAAGAAATCCTAACACTCCATAGGGACTCAAATTTTGCATCATTCCTTTGGTAAAGAAGTAGGATAGATCACTGTTTCCGTTATAAATTTCAGGATGTATTTCCTTAATCTTTAATCGGGTAACCATTGATAAATCAGTTAATGCTATAAAAGGAGGATTTCCGATAATAATGTGGAATTCTGGGGGAATTTCGGGTTCCTTTATATGATCACTTCCAGGAAAACACCAAGGCGTGAGGTCACCAGTCAGATTTTCATTCTTTTGCTGAATTTCGTCGGGAAAGATTATATAAGTATCATTTGATGGATTAAAGTAATCGGATTCTGAAAAATGTACTTTTTTCCTAATATCCTCCTCTAAATAGTTCTTACATTCATTCCACTCACGTTTTGTTCCTTCTATAATGAAATAATAAGCATTTATATCTTTACAAAACTTTCTGTAATAGTCATTAATGATTAGAGTTTTTTCATAAAAGGATGATTTTGATGGAAGCTTGTAGACTCCTATTTTCCTATCGATAGCAGAAGAGTGTTCTTTTCTTGGCTTCGCTTTGGATTTAGAACTCGACAGTAAGTGATTTTCCCGGTCATTATAACCGAATAAGGAATCTCCTAGATAAATATTGTCAGCTAGATCCCCATACGGCTCGACTTCTGACATCCAATCTTCTAATATCCATAATCGTAACTTAATTTTAGTGATGAAAATACCGATAGGATCTTTATCAAACCCATGAAGATTATGCTCAATTATTCTCTTTCGTAGATTAAGAGAGGAGGAATAAGGATCTTTTTTCCTGAAAATATCATACAAAATATTGCCTGCAGCAATTAAAAAGGTGCCTGTTCCAACAGTAGGATCAAGAAGATAAATTTTTTGATTTTGCTTTTTTCTAGTTCCTATTTGTGAATTTATTTTCCACCACTGACCAATTGTCCTTTGGGTTATTTGTTCAGCAAGGTAATAAGGAGTGTAGACTATTCCATCAATTTTTTTTTCTTCTTCCCCGTATTCTCTTAACAAATTTGCAATTCTGTCAAAAAGATCGAAATTTATTACAGTTAAAGACGAGTCATTTAGATTGCTATGATTTTTTTGAAAAAAAGAGTCCTTTAATATCGTTTCAGCATAATCCCCCCAATCTACCGTCTTTAAAATCTGTTGTTCGTTGACTAGAGGTTTATTGTAATAGTCATGAACCTGATCCTGACCTGGTAGAAGAGGAAAATATTTGTTTAATTGAAGGATAATGGTATAAGGATCATCAAAATAAGAAAATACCTCCTTCCAGTTCTTAAATTCGTAGTTTAGCATTTTATTGATATTTTTTAAACCAAAGAACATCAGAGTGATAAAATGAAGAACTAATAAATCCTTAAACCATTGGTTCGAAAAATAGGAGACAGAAATTTCAAGATCAAGATGTTTAATTTCTTGGATTAATTGTTTTATCCTGTTTACAACTGAATTCGACGTTCTCTGTTTTGGATTATATCGCTTCAGCTGAAAAGACAATCTAAATCTCCCGAATCAGCTGTTATCATTTTCCTCTATCGGGTTACTTTCCTCTTTTGATACAGTTTTTTTGATTTTATCGTAGATTGCTATACCAGCCTCTCGCCATTTACTAGGCTCAGTTTCTTTAACGATAATATCTCCTTGTTCAATAAGAGCGATAAATACAGCTGAGATATTTTCTATTATCCATTTTTCAAGTTCACTTTCGTTCATAGATGGAAAGGCTGAATTTGATTGTAGAGCTTGTTCAAAAACCATTTTATGAATCCTACGTGTACTATCCTCTCGAAGATCTTGCCATAATTTTCGAATGAGCTTTCGTTCTCTTACACGCAGATCTTCAATTTCCAATAGGCTCTTCCAAACATTTGAATTCACATTTATGGGGGGTTCTTTTGCTTTTTTTCCTTTACCCATTTTACATTCACAATCCTTCTGCAAAATTTTGGGTTTGCATGATCCTCAGTACAGATAATCTTTCTTACTTCTATGAGTCATGAATCGATGAATAATTACAAGCCAAATAAAGCTTACAAGGCCCATACCAACAAGTAATAATGAAATCATAGTTCTTATCCATGTTGCATCTTGAAATCCTGGAGGACCAGTAACATTATCAGGAATGAAATTTGGAAAAATTAACCCAGCAGAAATCAGCACTATAGCTACTAATAATCCAAGAATTTCGGTTCGAAATTTTTCTAATAGTCGTGAAAGTTGCATAGGATCTAGACCTCTTTTAAATTCTGGACAAGTCTTATTTAATCACCAAAGTTATACCATTTTTGGCGTTTTATATATGTACTTTCCTAAATAATTGTAATTGTACTTAATTGTCCTATGGATTTTTAAATCATTCTGGATTCTGGGGCCAATCTCCTTCTTAAAACGGGCCCCTTTATTCAAGGACAGGAGGTATCTTCTGATAGATACTCACTTCGTTTTTCTAACAGATCTGTATATCCATATAAGGACTATATAAAGGTAAGGCATTGCCTTTTTAAATACTAAGGCCTGTAAGTACTTTTTTAAATTGTGTCTACTTAGAAGTAATTACAGTTTTCCATGAAGGGGTTTTTAATTAATTATAATATCTGTAACAAATCCATCTTTAAGAAGAACTGATATCCAAAATTAAGAAATCAAAAGACTCTAATAAAGAAAAAACCAAAAAATGCGATTTTAGATCCATTTTTCCTTTCGTGAAATAGTTGCTTCTTTAAAACTACGAGTAGATTCTATGGCAAGTTCAGGACAAGATCACGGTGTGAGTTTTGGTTATCGTTCATGGTTTAAACCATTTCGATATAATCAACAGCTAATTCAACCCATCTTTATTTTGGACTATGAAGCTACTAGTAGAAAAGAAGATACTTATGAACCTTACTTTGATTCAGAGGATAGTTACGAATCGGGTAGTAAAAAAAGAACGATTAATGGTATTCAGATATATTTTCTTGATGAAGAACATAACAAACGAAGTGCTTTCTTACGGCACGCACCTTACTTCTATATGCTAATAACATCCGGTTTAACAAATAATCAAGTAAATCGTATAATAGCTCGGATTCAGGAGCTGGGGGAGGATAAAATTGTTATGGTTACAAAGGAAAAATGTCACGATGCTGCTGATCTAACTTTTCTTGTAACTAAGGATTTTCTTAAAGTGACTGTCGATCATCCTAGGTCTGTTCCTAGCTTGAGATCCCAGTGTGAAAAAATAAAAGGTATCATTGAATGGAGAGAAGCTGATGTCTTATATAATCATCGAGTAGCTATTGACCATAATATTAGAGTGGGCTCGTGGTATCAAGCTGATATTAGTGGAGGAGAAATTCACAAACTCGATATCTTAAATAATATGGCCCCTCCAGATCTTCAAATTCTTGCTTATGATATAGAAACTGTTTTTGATCAAACTCGTGAGCCAAATCCAAATCGTGATGCAATTTCCATGATTTCGTTATTCACTGGAAATATAAATCATCTGATAATAAATGACGATGTTGTAAACACGAAAGAAGTCTCAGGCATTGATATCGTGTTGATGCAGAAAGATGAAGATCATTCAAAGCCTTGGGTTGATTGGTGTAAGACGGGCACAAAATTTCCTCATTCGTTACTTATTGATCGAGTCCCAATAGAGGTACAAGTTTTCAATAATGAACAACAGCTTCTTCATCGATTTTATGAGATAATTGAGGAGTACAAACCGGACGTACTGGCTGATTTTTTTGGTGATCGTTTTGACATTCCATTTTTAGCTGTTCGTTCCTTACTTTACAATATTTCTCTTGAGAGAAGAACTGGTTTTCGTATCAAATTCAAACGGGAATCAACAGGACAAAATACGGGACCCATTGATCTTAGAGAAAACTATTCCCCCGCTAGAATTGATTCCGTGTCGGGAGCAGGAATAATTCATCTTGATGCATTTTTATTCAACGAAAAATATAGTTACTTGCCTAAAAAAGACTTAGGACTGAAACCGAGTGTTGAAAAGAAGCTTAAGATAATTCCTATAGGTCGGGAGGCACTTTTTGCAATCGAAGAAAGCCCCGTTGATGCAGTAGGATATGCAGCCTGTGACGGATATATTACTTACCGGTACGTGAAAGAAATTGTATTAGATTTCTTTATTTCGTTGGGACAAATGTTTCCTGTCCCAGCGTCAGAATTATTAACACGTCGTGCTGGCTCGCTTGATGATTTGTTAATTGATGCTGAAGGTCATCATTACAACATAGTTGGAAAGCGTCGTATTGATCAAAAACATATTGAGTCTTTCTCTCCTAATATTATGATTGATTCCTTTGCATATACAGGAGGACTTGTTGAGGCGAGACGTTCAGGTATTTTTCGAAGTGACATCTATAGGAAAAACAAAACCAATAGAAAAGCATTAACTGAGATTAAATCGCTTATACAGCAAATTATTGTAAAGAACAGTAAAGATATCGCGAAGAGGGAAATGAAAAACCAATTTGACAGAAGAGTGTTAGAGAAATTTGGTGAATTATCGATTTCCTATTCAGATGACCTAGAACAGTTATTTCAGAATTTTTCCTTAGCTTTACAAGATAGAGGGGTACCTAAATCGCTTTTTGTAGAGAAGAATAATATATTGCGCAGTATACTTGAGGATCTTTCCAGTATTCGTGTTGAGGGAATTGAAAAAGTCGTGAAAAATACGCTGAAGCAAGTCGATAAACTTTTGGAAACAACTGGTGATGTTCAGCTAAGGGGTGTACATGTAGATGTAACTTCTATGTATCCTTCGCAAATACGTCAATATAAACTTCAGCCTTCAGGTATTGTACCCCTAACAAAGTGTCAAGGATGTGAATATAGAGAAAATGATGATAGTTGCTTTTTTGAAGGGGATTGGGTAATTAAACTTACCGCTCGTAGACCATGCAAACATAGAGTAAAGGGATCATCAAAATGTGATCCCTCAATATGTACCACTAAAAATGAATCGTCGTGTAAAGAGTATGAACCAGAACAAGCCACAACTGGACGAGTTCAGGAAATATTTTCCTACAATGGTTCTCAAACACAAGCTTATGTGTTGAGAAAAAAGTCGGGATTTGTCAAAATTCCGTTAAGTAAATCATATTTAGGTAAAAATTTCACCTCTATTGATCCCTATAATGAAATAACGAAGTGGTTAGAGCATACAGTAGAAGCAACTCAACTTGGAAGCCATTTAGATAGAAATTTCTTTGATATTTTTGAAGATCAGCCAAAAATATTTCAGCTTCCTAAGAATACATATCTAAGTATTGATGTTAGGACAAAAAAGATATCTGTTCTCATTTCTGTTCAATCGCGGGTGTGCCAGAAAGCTTTCAATTTTGTTGCCCGAATTATGGATGAATTTTTCAATACACGGGTAAGACATAAATTTGAAGCGCAGCGATTAAAACAAGTTATCAAACAAAAAAGTGCTAATAATCAGTCAGTTTCGCCAGACATGCTTCGTCAACAAAAATTTCATGATAGTACACAGCTAGGCATGAAAGTTCCATTAAATAGCATCTATGGTTTATTAGGGATGCGTGGTGGGGTAAGAAATGCCAGTACGCCGTGTGCGGGTATTACTACAAAGTTATCTGCTGATTTAATTCATTGGGCTGCGGACCAATTAGAAGACATTGGCCGTGTAACAGAATTAGATACCGATGGAGTTTGGTTATGGGTTCCTAAACAATTTCCCCTTGATTTTCCAGTTACATTGATAAATTCTGCAGAATCAGATGAAAAACTTGAGTTTCGAGTGAGTCTTATTGATAAAATATTAAATGAAAAGGTGTCTAAAGCTGGTTTTAAAAATGACAACTACTGGTTAAACGATGGGACGACAATCAAAAAGATAAGTAAAAGTCTAATTCAATTCGAGCAAGACGGACCTTATGATTTTCAATTTGTCATGGGAAAGAAGAAATATATAGTTTATAATCATCTATCACAGGATAATACGTGGGAGGAAGAGGAGATTACAGGGTTGGAGTCAAAGAGAGCAGATTTTTCAAAGTTACAAAAACACTTTCAGGAAGAAGTCATAAAAGCGTATCTAGAACAGTTTGATCCAGTTCATCCCATTACATTGGAACAGATTTATCAAAACGCCTTTAAGGCATCGGATAGAATAAGAAAAGAAGTAATGGATGGAAACATAGATCCATCATTTTATGTCAAACCTAAGGCTCTTAACAAAGATCTAAAAGAATATAAGTCAAAATTACCTCAGGTTACTGCGGCCTACATTTTAAAGGATCTTGGTTATTCCATTGATCCAGGAATCCGTATCCAAATGGTTAATATAAAGGGAAACCACGTTATCCCTGCTCAGGTATTTGATTTTGATTTTAAAAAGGTTAAATCTGTTTTTATTAAACATGGAATATGCACATTAAGTTTTATGCTGAATGAAATCACCTCAATTGAAGATATCCAACAATTAATAGATACGAAACAGTATTTGAAAGATATTTACGACCCTGGTAGAATTTTTGATCGAATGATACAATATCCGATGAAGAATCAACAAATTAAAACAGAAAATCAGCATGTTCTCGATATCCAAGAAATTGAAATCGCCGAGAAAGAGAAAATCCTTGATTTAAAGTCGGAAGAAATAGGAAAATCACCAGCCAAATCTTCTTCAGAAGAAGGCAAAACACCACTCCCTCGGCCTGTACATATATCAACCAGATCACAGTTGAAAAAATCTAAAAAGAAAAAAATCAGAACACAATCTCTTGATACGATTTTTAATTTTCCAAAAACAGCTAAATTTCAACCTAGTCAGCGTAGGAAAAAAACTGTTAAGCCTACTAAGCCTGTAACAAAACTCTCCCCAGGGAATAATTTAATGAAGACTATTCTGCATAATGAAAAGGAGCAGAATTCTCCTAAATCTGTTTTGGTAAATTTTAGTAAACAAAAATCAACTTTAGTATCAACTGATGAAATTGAGGAATTGGAAGAGAAAGAGTTGTTTACTAATGGTAATAAAATTGAGGTCAAATCATCTTTTTCTCAAGTTGATGTACAAACAGATGAAGAGATCGTATGTAGCCTGTGTGGGGCATTCATAAGTCCTACAGAAGTCATTGAAGAAGGGTGTATCTATTGCCATGACCAACCAGTTACTGAATGAAAATATTCAACCTTTTTTACAATATTGTATATGTAGGATCAAAAACACAATTTTACCAAGAGTGTAATTAATATAAACTCTATTGTAAGAGTACTCCTTGATGTGAATCCTATGAGATGTTTCACATCCAAATGAAAGTAAATAGTATTTATTTTCGTTTTTATTCCTTGACAAAATCAAAAAACCTACTACTGATTTAGAGATTTCGATGAGTTTAAGTTTAGAATATTAGAAATTTTAGAAAGAACCAAGGAAAGAGTTTTTTATGGAAAATATCCAAAAATTACAGAAATATGGCTCATTAGAGAGCTTTGCACTTGATCAAACAGAAGAATTTCTTCGACCAAAGACCCCCCTAGATTATATTTTTACTCTTGCACTCATTTTCTGGTGTATTGTAGCTGTGATATTTTCTGGTGATTCACCTATACGAGCAACATTATTTGGACTTATTCTCATTTTATTTTTCGTAATTCCTATTTCTAGATTCTTTTCAAATGATGAGAGAGATATTCCTTCCCCACTTAATAGGGCGGTGAAAATACTCATCGGATTTCTCATCATTAACATTGTTTCATCAGCCTCTGTCACTTTTGAACTCTGGGATATGAATTTTCCGGATTTAACGTATTACGAATTTGAATCTTTGATGGCTTGCATTCTCACTCCACTAGCAATTATTTGGAATAGATTCGATTTAAAAACCTTACAATTCGGCTATTTTTATTATGTTGGTGAAGTATTCCGTGGTTTTTGGATAGCTACTATAGTCATTTTCATATTAAAGGGTTTTTCTATCCTCTTTTTACCTGAAAGTTTCAATTTCGAATTAGAATTATTACTTCTTGCTGCTCTCACATTTAATATCCTCGGGATTATTCTACCAGGTAACTCACCAAGACAAAATGTTTCAATAAATACTCTTCTTCGTCAAAATTTTGCATTGAAGAATAGAGTAGAAAGGATTCGTGATGGATTTCTCTCTTCATCTGTTATTCTACTGGTATTCTTATGGCTTGGTTGGGTAGTAAACAGAAAAGAAGTCATTGAATACTTAGCGTTTTTCTTATTGATAATTGGGGTGTTACTCTTATTGGTGCCTCAAAGAAAAAGAACTAATGGACTAAATTCAATTCTTAATTCGCTTACAGGTAAGATTGTTGATCCTAACAGTCAAGTTGGTGGTCGAATTAATGAATTCGCAAGTGCTATTCAGGAAACATCCTTTGAGAAACCTGCACGAGTTTTCACTATCCCAACAGATGACATGAAGATAATAAGTAAAGGTAAGACGTCCATTTCGACTAAAAAAGGGGTAATAGCGGTCCCTACTGTTACAGAAAAAGGAACAACTCTTGTTTTGATGGGAAAATCTGAGATATCGACAGAAACAGAAGAACAAGAGGTTTCTACAAAAGAAGTCGATGGCACAACAACGGTTTGGGTTCCACCTGAAGAATGGGATCAGATTAAACTTCAGCTCCAATCGAAAAATGTCAATGAACTAACTGAAAATGAGTTAATATCTGCAGGACTTGATTCAACTTCTGAATTATTCACTAATGTCAAACAAGCAATATCTCAATTAAAAGACTGGAAGGGCCCTCAAGGGATTTTCTCTTCGGTATTTGATACAACTCCATCAAAATATACCATCACAGAAACTAAAGACTATACATTAGTACGATTACCAGGAATCTTTGTTTTTGAAAAGCTCGGAATTGAGCTTGTTCAGATACTAGGAGGAGTAGTTCAAGTTGTAGAGATAAAAGGGGTAGGAGAATATGTCAAAATTCTCGGGGGATTGGTTACCGTTTTGGAAACTCCAGATTACTCCTTTGTACAAACACCATTTGTGTCTGTATTGGAAACTCCTGTTGGGGAAATTGTAAAAGTTTTTGGAATACGTATACAAGATGGAGAAAAAATAGATTTGGACAAAGCTCGCAAAGAAATTGCGATGGCTCAAGAAAGGTTTGATAACCTCTTTACTGCTCAAGTGGAAAATCTTTTCTCCGGTGAAATGCCGAATTTGCTGTTAACAAACTCTGAGGGGGAGCAGGAAGGCTTCTTAATTGGCGACTCTGAATATCTAAGTGATCAGGGTGTAAAAACAAAACGAAAAAGCAGAAAAGAAGATATAAAATCAACTTCCTCAAAGAAGATAATAGGTCCTAAAGTTTTTACAAAAGCAATTACTATAGAACCACAGACTGACCAAGAAGCGGAAGTAAAACAAAAAGTTCAATCAATAGAATACCAATATGATGAGGAGGGTATCCCAATTGATCATCCCGAGCTTTTATCATTGGATAACGATCTAGCTCAAGTTGAGGACTCTTTGGAAAAAGCAGATGAAAAATTTCTTAATGACGAAGTATCAGATCAAAAACATGAGGAAATCATAAAGCGCTTAACACTGAAAAAGTCTAGAATAACACAAGAACGGGAAAAATTAGTGGAAAAAATCAGGATAAAATTCGTTGATTAATATTCTTGAATTTCTCTTTTTGTGTTTGAAGTCTCTATGAGATGATTAATGCTTTTAAATCTGAAATTAATGCCTCAATTTGATATTTTGATTCAGCTAAAATAAATAAATCATTCTTCAATTGCAATTTGCGAATTCGATTACTTAGAACTTTTTGAATTTCGTCCTGGGAGTCATGTGTGTTATTTTCAGCCCATTCTATCAATAATGCAACTGAACGGGTGAAATATTCTACAGTTTCCCTTTCTTTTTGGTTCATCAGAGATACTAAGGCTGCATTATGATATATTGTACTACTCCGTCTCCAACTAATCAGTGCGTTTGTCAAAGACCGATTTTTTTGTTTTAGGAAAGATTCTGTCTCCTCCATACCTGATAAAATTTCAAATGCGTGGTAAAAATTGTTTGCAGCTTCTTCAAAATTTTCTATATTAAAGGAATTGTTTGCAAAAAGAAGTAACACGGGAATTAGTTCAACTGCAGGAGCTTTGGCCGTAGTAAGCAGTTTTTTTGATCGGGATAGATAATCTCTGGACACCAAATAATGATTTTTTTCCATTTCAATCCGTCCAATATCATAAGTTATCAGTCCTAATAATCGTTGCAGAAGTTCATCAGCTGGATCTTCAGGAATTATGGACGTGGCATTGTTTAATAATGATAATTTTGATTCTATATTTTTTACTGATTGAGCACCGTCATACAACGTTTTAAGAGCTGATTGGAAATTGTCCATGCGTTTAAATAATGAGGAAGCATGTGTTACAAGAGTTATTCCTTTGTTTTCATTTTCCAAGGAAAAATATACCTTAGCAGCTAGCATTAAAGATGTAGCAGCTTCCTCGAGTCCTTCATCACTCTTTTTAAGGAAATCAGCTGCTCTTATTCTTTGTTCAGCAGATTTACGCGTCAAACCGAGAGCATATGCTGGATTTTCTAGTCTCTCCTTTTCCGCTTGGAGCATTAATTTACTTGCATACGTTGAAGTATATCTTGCTGCAATCTGATTATCAATTTCTTCAATCAACTTTACTGCTTTCTCAAAACATCCGTTCGCTTCTTCAAAGAGATTGAGATCTTGATATACAAGTGCCATATCATACTGTATTGAAGCTTGTGATTTAGGGTCTTTTATCCAGACAGCTCCACTTTGAAACAATTCAATTGCATGATCATTATCACCTAGTTGATATGCCATTTTTCCTGCTAAACAGAAAGCCTGTCCTGACTTTTGAAATTCATGGACTCTAGAGAAAGCATCAGTAGCTTGTTTGAAAGCATTTTGTGCATCTTGGAAGTTGTTAGCTGCTTGGAAAATATTCCCAGATAAAAAAAATGCTTCCCCTGCAGCTTTATCGTCAATATTTTCTAACCGATTAGCCACTTTCATAGCTGTCCAAAGTTGATTACGATCTTTGAGTTTATCCCATGCCTCACTTGCTGTTTGTAAATCCTTCAGGGCACGAGGAATAGCGTAATCCGAATCTATATCGGCAGGATCAAATTTGGGCTCTTTTAACGGGGGGTCGTTTATTGAATCTGTAATTCTTTGCCATACGAATCTTGCATTAAAGGCATCTTTTTGTTCCTTTAATATATCTAAATATGTAAAAATATGTGTATCAAGATGTGTATTTAAAAGATTTGCACTGTCGTGTTTTCCAATTATAGATAAAAAAAATGGTCGCTCTTCTCCGCGAATTGAAGGATCAAACCATGCATCAAATGCCACTCGGGCGAGAATATTTTGTCCTAAACTCAACAAAGGAACACTAAATTCAGTCCTCTGAGATTGGCCATGTTGACCAAAAACTGTTACTGAAGCTAAATATATTTGTAACGCTATTGATTCAGGGTCGTCGAAAGCCAATGGATATAGAGAAATTATCGATGGTCCCGAGATGTCGTCCCATAGAACCGCTAATACCACATGGTTAAACTGCTGCATATCAAAATGAGGTGAGCTTTCGGACAATTAGATGATCTCCAAGAATTTAAGTTTAAGATGCCTGATGTCAATTAATGCCTTTTCAGATTCTGAACTAGTTTCTAGCATTTGGATTTCCTTGATATTCTTTATCTCAATCGTAGGTGATAGGGGTGTAAATGATTCTTGGCCAGACATTCGAATAATTATGTAAATTTTTTCTTTTCTCTCCAAATTCCAGGTTAAGAGAGAATTTGATTTTTCTCGAACTATTGTTGGCCGAAGATGTATTGGATCAACAAAAGATATACTATAATCAAGTGGTATTCGATCAATTAACATAATTTCATTGGTCGACATATTTTCAATTGTATACATCCAAATGTACTCACAATCAAATGAATCTATAAGTGGCTGTGAAATTTTATTACAGGTGAGTTTTCCAGAATCTGTTTCAACTTCAGTTATGTAGTGGCGAGTTAACGGTTTCTCCTTAAAAACATAATTTGAGGAAAATGTATCACCTGGGGGTAGATTACTAAATATCCATCTAAATAAAGTTGAATCATGTGTTGGAATCCTAACAGGACGAATTTTTTGAGGAGAATACGCTTGATTCACAACTAATTCTGGGGGGATAACGTCTTCGATCAGTATTTCTTGGACGACTCCTCCTGTTGTATTAACAAAGTTCAACTGAGCTTCTAAATTCTGATGCAAGGAATGGTATAAATTTAATACTACAACTTGACGTTCTTTTCGGAGAATGATCGATCTTTCTACTCGTTTCCGTAATACATACTCAATGGTGCCTGTATTTCCCGGGATCAGTTTTTCAGCTTTCCAAGTGAAGACAGTTCCTTCCTTTGTTTTTTTTCTGTCATTTAATTCAAAATCTGTCTGGAAATCGACTACTTCCCACCTATATGGAATTCGATCTACTATTTCAATATCCACGAGGTCTTCTTCGTATTCATTTGTAATTTCCGTTTTAGCTGCGTATACGATGTCCAAAGTATCAGTACCGATCATATGTTCAGCAGAAGGTTCTTCATCTTGTAAAAGTTCAGTAGCTTTAACTTTTGAGTTTGAATACATATCCTTGTCGGTCCCTTTGGCTCTAAAGGAACTTTTTTTAGAAGAAATTGATGATTTTGATGACAAAAATCTTGTATCTCCCCTTTGATCTTTTACTACAGCATCACTTCTTATTTTCTTTTCTGATTTTCTTCTTACAGTTTTCGAAACTGCAGCCAAGACTGCGAAAGAGTCCATTTTTGAGGGATCATCAGTCTTTAATTGAGGGATTATAAAATCTTGACGATTGAAATCAATATCATTATTATTTGCGAATTCATCTTCATCTAGAGGTAATAAATCTTCTTCCTCCAAAGGTAATATCTTAATATCTGGAAGATCTTCTTCGATGTGAGTGTGAGTAGATTTATCCTCCTCCTGAATGTCTTCATCTTCTGTAGATATTTTTCGTTCTAGGGCATTTAATGCCATTTTGAATTGATAGGTTGCAGTAGTAAATCCATATTTCTTTCCCTTTTCGACTAGAATTTTCGCAGTTTCAATATCTTCAGACATTAGATGCCGAACTATCGCTTTTCCATAGCAACTGGCAGCTTTATCCATTTTCTTAATTTCTAGATAAAAATCTCCCGCAATAGTTAGGTATTGGCCTGCTTTTCTTCTATTACCCTTTGAATCGAAACATTTAGCTGTTGATTCATAGATTCCTGCAGCAATCTCAAGAGAGTGGCTAGTTGCGGTTTCAGCTTCCGTTGCTAATTCTTCACAACTAATTTCTGTCATTATTGATTCTTCCACCTATTTAATTGCAATGAAGGTAGATCTAATAATCAACACTTCGGAAACACGAGGTGTATAGTCATCTAACGGATCTTTATCATCATATGGAATTTCTTGGAATGTGCGGGAGAATATTACCCAAGCAACTCTTTTATTATCACTAGTGACAAACCGTTTTATTTTTTGATATGCATCCTCTGGATCATCTTGAAAATATTGAATGCACAAATCGTTTACCTTTTGCAGGGAGGTTTTTTCCGGATCTTGTGCATATAAATGCATACTTTCTAACAGATCGGCTTCTTTTGGATTTATTTTTTTTTCTTTTAACATTTCGACGATTAAGGTTCGGTTTGTTAAAGAATTCTTTGCCTCTGCAAATGTTACGTTGATAAATGGCATTATATATAACCATTAACTTCTGGTAATTCCAGCTTGTTAGTTTTATTGAATATTCGTATGCTTTTAACTGGTGATTTATCGTACAAATCAAGAAATCTCTGAATTATATACATAGCTAAACCTATCGAATGAAGAGAGAAATATCATGATAGGAAAAACCGTCCAATTTTCAGAAAATTCCAAAAAATGTCTTAAATAAACCCCCAATGGCTATAAATAGGAGATTTATTTGTTTAAACTTCCACAATGTCTTCAAGAAATACGTACTGTCCTTCAAAATAATTCACGCAAAGTTCTCGAAGTTCCTCAAGGATATAGAAGGGCATCTATTCTTATTCCGTTATTTCAAGATGAGAATGAGTGGTATACACTTTTTACTCGGAGAACAGACAAAGTATCTCATCATAAAAATGAAATTTCATTCCCTGGGGGTAGATATGATGAAACTCTTGATGAAAACTTAGTTCAAACTGCAATTCGTGAAGTTCACGAGGAAATAGGATGTGAAGATGTGG
Organism: Candidatus Heimdallarchaeota archaeon; assembly: GCA_019057635.1. Taxonomy (GTDB): domain Archaea; phylum Asgardarchaeota; class Heimdallarchaeia; order Hodarchaeales; family Hodarchaeaceae; genus Hodarchaeum. Next base: position 25,625 of record DXJL01000016.1, on the reverse strand, counting down.
AGATATTAGGATTATTAGATGATATTTTCACGGTAAGTCAGTACATTGTCACCCCAGTCGTGGGTTATATTTCAGAGGATTTTGATATAAATTGTAATAATCATAATTCTGATGAGATTGAGTATATTTTGAAGGTCGCACTAAATAGAATATCCGATATTAAGCAATATTGGACAGAAGCAGTACCCTATGAAGGAGGAAAACTTTTTCATGTTCCATTCTTTAATTATGAAGGAGAAATCATCTGGGGTGCTACTGGAAGAATTCTCGCAAATTTTTTAAATAATTTAACAAAGATGAATCTCGAGTGTCAATCGAGAATGATTGGTATTGATCAATGGGAAATACAAGAGGATGAAGATTATTCTAATAATACTAAGGAATAACCTTCAATCCTAAAAGAAACCTTATACCTAATCTAATTTTTTAATTCTTCATAGATTGATTTTACATTGTCATACGTAACTTTTAAATCCCTGCCAGTAAGAGTTTCGATAACCTTATCTAATATCTCACCTTTTGCACCCATAGATGCAGCAAGATTACGTGCATGTAATTTCATATGACCTGCTTGAATACCAACTGATGCCAAAGCTCGAAGCGCCCCAAAATTTTGTGCTAATCCTACACATGCCATTATTTCAGCTAGTTTTAGCGCTCCACCAGGAATAGAAAGATTCATGATTTTAAAAGCAATTTGAGCAATAGGATGAATTTTCGCAACTCCACCTACCAATCCCACGGCTAGAGGGATTTCTATAGTTCCCACGAGATCGCCCTCAGCATTCTTCTCCCAAGTTGTAAGTGAAACATATTTCCCAGGTTCTTTGATAGCTGCATAAGTATGGACCCCTGCTTCGATAGCTCGCCAATCTTGAGCTGTTGCTAGCGCGACAGCATCAATACCATTCATTATCCCTTTATTATGGGTTGATGCCCTATATGGATCCGCCTCTGCAAAAGCATAAGCGTTCAAAATTCCATTTATTACCTCTGAACCTGAAAATTTTTCAGTCTTAAGTTTTTCAGCCTTAAAAATAGCTTTTGCACGAACAAGTCTTCGAACTGCAAGATTAGAAATTATGCGTAATAAAGCTCTACCACCAGATAATTTTTCCAACAGTGGCGCTACAGCTTCGTTCATAGTATTTACGGCATTAGCGCCCATCGCATCACGTACATCGACTAACAGTTCTAAAATGACCATAGGCTCAGTAATTGTATTCATAAGGACTTTTACATTTATTCCTCTACATCCCCCTCCAAATTTCACCAAAATTGGATCTTGTTCATTTGCTATATTGATAATTTCTTCTTCGTGCTCTAAAAACAGTTCACGAACAAAAAATGGATTTGGTACATTAATAATCTGGATTTGGCCAATCATTATTGGCGGAGTACTGCTTGTTGAAAATCCACCTGCAGCACGAGTCACTTTTGCTGAATTGGATGCAGCAGCTACCACAGAAGCCTCTTCTACTGACATTGGAACAAGAACATCTTCACCGTTGATAGTAAAGTTAGTGGCTATTCCCAGAGGAATTTGTTGTACTCCGATCGTATTTTCAATATAAAAACCCTGGCCTGCCTTTTCTAATGTAGTCGAAGATTCGACTAAATAATCTAAATCTTCTTGACTTAGCTGACATCGTTCCTTTATCTTTTTTTGTCTATCTGACATCGACATTCTAAAGAAACCTGTTAAACGAGAATTGAATTTATGATCACTCATTAAAAAACACCTTGTTGAGGTTAAAAGATGAGGAGAAAAGAGTGTTAAAATTGTTTTCATTGTGAAAAGGAAAGAGGGAATTAGTACGAAAATGGAAAAGTAATTGAGTAAAAAAAAAGACGAAAGCACAAAAATTATGCTTATCAGATCGTTACTCGAGGTTAATTCCCAAGAAAGTGTTTCCAGGACATGTGTAATAGATAGAGTAACCTGCAGTGATTGGAATTTCCAGATCATCAAGAGCGTGCACGGAGTTCATGTTTGGGGATAAATAAATCACAAATATTGGTGTCGCTGTTTTGCAAGTAGCAGTTTTTGTATTTCTTTTAATGGAATACAATACGATTTTTCCTTCGGTGGCAGCAGATGATGCATGAAGCATCGTGAGAGTTGTTTCAGATTTAGATGCGGGGTACAGAAGTTTTGCTTTCGAATTTGTCACTTCTGAAACCTCATCTGCAGCAAAATATAAGATTAAAGTTTCAGGTTTTTCTTTCAGTTTGGTTTTTGAAATTGGTGGAGGAGGAGGAGAAACAGGTTTTATTACTTTTTCTACCTTACTTTCATCCGTAGATATCTTAGCTTTCATGGGTCGTGCTGTTTTAGGGGGAGGGGCTAGTTCGTTTATAGATGCGGCTTGTACTGCAGGTGTTACGTCTAGTAACGAACCAGGGGGCACAGGTGACGCTTCTAGCCGTATAATAAAATCTTTGAATTTTATCGTCTCGTTTCCTTGATCTTCAGTAGAAATTCTATGGGTCATTCCTTTTTCAAGACGCATTTGTCGTGCTATTTGACTAGAGATAAAGCGTTTTCTAACAGATGAATTTTCTCCTGTCCAAATATAGATTTGTCTGTTATCCTCATCAAGAAAAATTAACACTTCAGTTTCTTTTAGATCTTCAGCACGAGAGGTAAACTTAACAGGAATATATTCACCATCCATGCTTGGGATGTATACGTGAAATTTGCTTTCAATCATAAATAATCCTTCTAACATGAAAAATAAGTGCTTCCTCTAAAAACATTTTGAAATGTCTTAATCTTAAATCCGAATCTCTGTTCAACATTGTTCCCTAATAGACGTATTTCTTAAAATTTTGTTTGAAAAGGAGGAAAAATAAAACGTGTTTTGAATATCTTTTGTTTTTACTTGGATTGGGGAAACGCCTACTCCATTTCAACGCAAAAAAAAAACCATTATCAGAGTATTACTTAGAATTTGCTAAAACGAAATAATTTTAATTTATCTAGTTTTACTGAATTATTGTCATTAAGGTTGTTGACTTTATGCGGAGGTACCAAAGGGTTCTTCATTTGTCATGAAGTGCTTGTAGTGGCTATGGAGCAGCCTGCAAAGCTGTATTACGCGTGTTCGAATCACGCCCTCCGCTCTACTTACTTTTAACCCCTGAATAACATACTTACCATTAATAAATACCAGATCAATTCTTGAATAATACTTATCCTTGGAGTTTCTCTCTGTGTCTGAATCAGTATTTGATGTTGTAGTTCTTGACACGAACTTTTTCATTTCCTTGTTGAATGCAGGTGTATCTGATTCCTTAATGCCAAATCTTCAAAAAATTGGGCAATCTGTAGGGATGGAGATAATGGTACCTAATGAAATCCCGAAATCAGATATTCCTGGACGATTCCGGCAATTACGACGACTTATACCAAAGTTTATACGTATGGAACCTGTTAAAAGGTCCTCGAAATTGTGGAATCGAACAGCAGAGTATGCTGTTCAAGAACGGATGGTACGTGTAAAAGGCGATCCTGCAGATATCGATGTTGTAATATTAGCTAAAAAATTTAGCTTGAAAGACAACAACAAGGTAGCGTTAGTCTCTGATGATGAAGGTGTCGCTAGGATAATTAAAGAAAACAAAGTATTCAAAGGGATTGATCATTTATCATGTGGTTCGTTTGTGTCAATCTTAGCAGCATCCGTATCTGACGTAAAAATGCGTAAAATTCTGGATCAGACTGTTGAAAGAGTTTTTCGCGCATCATGGAGTTATAAAAAGAAAACTCGTCGATATATTGATGTAGCAATGCTAATTGATGATTTAACCGATACTGCGAGATTTGTCAGATCAGCCGCTGAAGTAGGGGCCGACAGTAGTCTAGCAGAAATCGAAAAAGAAATTGTCGCAATCGCCCCAAAACATGAACCCGAAGTGTTAACTCCTGAGGATGGTTTAATTATTGCTCAGCAATTGGTGATAAAAGCCCGTGGAACCCGAGAAACCTTTCATATTCACAAAGCAGAAGAAGTACTTCTTGAAATTCTAGCAAAAAGCTCCGAATTAATATATTCTATTGATGGGCTAGAACAACGCGTTATAGTAGAGAGAATGCTTAGATCTGAATTGTTCGAACACCATAGTTGGTTATTATATTATAGAATATCACGTAATCAAATTGTAGAAGCATTGGTACACGCTGAAGCTTGTCGAGTATATATGAACTACATTGCTGTTGGGAGAGAGGCAATTGAAAATTTAATAGCTTTACAAGGTTGACTATATTTACTGTTAGGGAAGTATGAACGAGCATTAGAACTTTTTAATGCCGTTCCTCAAATGGATCCAGAACTTTCTTCTACTCAAATACTAGGGTTATCTGTTGCCTTAATAGCAACTGGTCAACAAAATGAATCAGCTTTATTAATTAAAAGGAATTCAGAAATGATAGAAGGATTAATTTCTTCTATGCATGCCTATGCGAATGATCTTTACTCGCACGAACAGCGTGAGTTAGCAATTAATATTTTAAAATTTCTAGTAAAGAATTTTAGTAAGCTAGAGGAAGTAGATCGTTCGGTATATCGTTTATTTGTTTTAACAAGGCTACGTCGAGATTTAGTTGATAGTGAAATAAAAATTCAGGGAATCTTTAAGAGAAAATTAACAAATCGGGGAGTAGATGACTCTAAAAAAGGGGTTCCTAAAAGGTTACTGAAAAAAGTTCCCATAGTATTGTCAACAAGTGAAGACCCTAAAGAAATTGAACAATTCAAAGGTTTTTACCATATACTTGATTTAATCGACGATCGTGAAAAAGATGAGATTAATGTAGTCGCTTGGAATGAGAGCAATAATTCTACATGGCTACTAATATTTGATTCTGCGTACAAGCCAGCTTTAGAAGAAAGTGTCAAAATTAGAATTACTAGTGGTGAAATCACAAATATTCGCAAAGCTAAGAGAACTGAACCATTTCGTGCAGCTCTCACTTTCGAGCTCCCAACCATTCAGCCAGAATTAGTGAAACCTTGGTAATAAATATCATACGAAGTGTTTATTTTTTTAATCTATCAATTCACACCATTGTGAAATCTACTTCGTTCCAAATAATCCGCAATTTCTCAATTTGATCTGCTAATGCACTAGTTTCAATAAATGTGGGTAAATGTTGCTCAATTGGTGTTTTAAATATCTCTTTGTCCATTATTAAAAGCGTGATTAGTTTAGGTGAAACCACTTCGAAATATTTGTTCCAAGTGGTTAAGTTTGGATGTATGATATTTGAAATTTCTTTAGGATTACGTTGGGGGATAACTGGATGCCACCCATGATCCTTTTCAATAATTCCTCGCAAACAGATTTTCGCCATTGACGCTGCAACAATAACTTCTTTTCCTAGTTCACGAAATAGCTTTGCTATTGTTACGGATCCAATTTTGTTTAGGATTTTTCCATTCACTCGTATCATATCAGCACCAAATACTGCTGCTTCTGCATGTTGAGCGAATTCATGAATCGCTAAATCAATTCCAAGAACGACATTTTTAAAGCCCGCATTAGCTAAGGAATAGGCTGTTCGTTCTCCTTCCTTCAAGGGTCGTGATTCTAAAATATAAATAACCTTATCTGTAAATCCTTCACGTGCTAATTGTAAAAGGGCTTTTATAACAGTAGATGAATGAGAGAATGTTAAAATTGATTTAAATTGTTTCAATGTATTAACCAGTGTCTCCCGTGTCTGTTTTTCACCAATTCGTAATTGTTCGCGTCTGGTTGCGAAGATCATTTCTATAGCTGGTTTTGGATCACCATTCTCTAAATGAGGGGAGTCTATAAGTTGCACAAGACGGACGTATATTGGTAAAAGTGCGTTTTCGATTGTAGCCATTGGATGTGTGTCGAGAAGGAGCTGAATTGCTGTTTTCAAAAAGGATCGGGACATTTGATTCCTTGTTGTCAGACACTCTTGTTTCAAAGCAATTAAGCAGCTTTCCGCGATCTTAGCGGCTCCACTATGAGTATCATTATGAATTGTTTCTACTTCTTTTAAGAAAGTTCTAGATAGCACTCTAATTCCAACAACTACTAACGCTTAAATTTTGAAAGAGTATTTTTTTAACAATATCTATTCTCTGGCTAAGAATATCAGTATGGGGTTGATGTTTTTTTATGTGGTGAACTTCCTATTTCAACTCTATTGGTGAATTTGTACTAAATATCACTGATATAAATGTTCTAACTAACGAGATTCGTATCTATTATGGATTAAGCGATAGTTATTTGCCAAACGTCCTAGTTTATGTGCTTCGTCTGGAGTCAAATGATAAGAATTAGATTCTCCATTTTTGTTAGTTGCTTCAATATAAGCGAAGGATGCATTATCAACAAGTAATTCAGTATTTTTATGATACCCTGTATCACCAGTAAATGCTAGCCATTTTTCACCCTTAAAGTAGATTGCATAACCCAACGATGGAATTGGTGACATTGCTCCCACTCCGATGATTGACCCCTGATGTTTCATTTGATAGCTTTCAACCTCAACCTGATCAGTAATTGTTACCCTATCCCCATGAGATAGTCTAAATTCTTCAAATGGAAAAGGGAGTGACGATTTATACACTGAAAGGAAGGATTCGATAATAGTTTGAATTTCATTGCTCCCTTCTGGTGAATAGACACTTACAACTTGTCTATGACCAAGCATGCGTAAAAAACCCAGAAACGAGTACAAACCTCCACAATGATCAAAGTGCCCATGAGAGATTAAGATGTGAACAGGCTTATTTATTGGGAATGCATTCTTATTCTCCACTATATCGCGAAGTATCCCATCTCCTATATCTAAAAATAATAAGAAATCCTCATCAGTTACAAGAATAGTCGTAGCAATTCCTGCAATAGAATAAAGAACTTGATGTTCCATAAGGATTCCCCTTAATCTGGAAAAGAGTTGTCTTCAAGTAATTTTTCAATTAAATTACTTCGTAATGCAATTTCTCTTTGAATACCTGCCTCACCACCAAATATATCCTCCATGTGTTGAATATTCAATATACTCATCAAGATCATTAATGCTAGGTGGAAGTTGATGGGGATATAGTTCTTAGAATAATAATCGGTAAAGCTAGATTGATTATGGGCGAGAATTTCGTTATAACCTGCTAAGAATGACTTAATATTCATTACAAGCTTAGTTAACGTCTTGTCCATTCTGTACTGATCTACTGCTTCTACAGCAAAGAAGTTACAGATATCTTCCAACCGATCATGCTCAGAAGAAATGTCTAGAAACTCAGGATCGATGATATGGGTTTGAATCATTGGATTCCTCCCAACTCGAATATCAAAGATTAGATTACCAGGATGAAAATCACCAAAGCTAGGACAACCAGAATGTTGTGATGCTTGTTCAGCTAAAGGAAGAACACGGTTAAAACTTTTTTGTAGTTGTAATTTATTTTCAACAGAAAAGGGTGCGGATTCAAGGCTGCGCGCTAATAATAGCTTATATTTATCAAACCAGACACGATTTTTCTGCACACCATGGAATGCCGCCAATCCTCGGCCCGCATAGCGATATTTTTGTGGTTTAGGAATTTTGGATTCGCGAAAAACATCACCCTGAATTCCTTCCATAATAATTACACTCCCTGAAAAGAAAATAACTGATGCAGATGCTATTCCCATCTTTGCATAATCAAATAGGCGTTTCTCCAACATATTGATACGTTTGACAACCTCAAGAGCTTGTTCTGACTTATCATATATTTTTACAGCAATGCTCGCATCATCAGAACCTACATCAGAATCGAGAGCAACTCTGACAATATGTATGCCAGTCGAACCTAATTTCTTTTCTACAGTAATATTTTTTACTTCTATATTACCTGGAGATTTATTGTAAGTTTCTTCTAAGTGAGACACAAAATAATCTGAAAACCCCTCGATAATCCTCATTAACACAATTTGGATACGCTCTTGACTCATTATCAGATCACGTTTCGCATATCTCAGTTTCTTGACTAATAAGTCTATTTCAATTACTAATCATCACTAATTGGCGTAGAATAACTATCTTGAGCTGCGTTTAGTTAAAAAGTTACCCAATTTGAACAAAAAGAAGCTATTAATTTACTACTTCCGCCTTATTATTTGAAAACTGAGGACTAAAATAACAAGACCGAAGATTATAACAAGAATAAGAGTAAATTCAGGAAATTCCAAAGAATCGTTTGGAGAATAATTTCTATATTCTCCTTTTGCCAACCAGGCAACAGCATTAAATGATATTATTCGATTTTGTTCAGAATTTCCATGATAAGCATATGTAGAGAATCCAATATTATCAAATGTGAGATCTGAGCCAAATAATAACACTCGACCACCACTGAAACTGGTATATGATGCAATAGTCGGATTACCATCATGTGTGGCAAAAATTGTAGTTTGAGAGCCTGTTGTTTGAAGATAGTTACCTCTAAATGGAATAGTGGTTAGATGTTGGGTCCAGTTGTATGAATTTATCACAGAAGTTTGTACGACCCACTCACTCCCCAAATTTTGTATTTGTAAATCAAAATAGGCCATAAAATTATTTAAAGCTGGAATATCACAATAAGAGTCATCTGTACTTATAACAAGAAGACCCCCTCCATTATCCACGAAATCATAGAGGGTTTGAATAGAATCGGGAGGAATAGCAAGAAAGCTTGTGCCAGGATTACTAACCCAATCCATATAAATATCCGATGCTAAAGAAAATGGATTAGCTAATATTACAACATTGTAGTCATTTAAGTTTTCTTCAGTCAATTCTCCACGAATATTGGGAGTAACGGAGTAATTATTTTCATACGATAAATACCTCACAAAATTAGAATACATCCCGATCGTGTTTGAGGCATCTCCTTGAATTTCATAAACGGCGGTACCAAATCCATGTTTAACAATACGGTTATAGCTTTCATCAAATAGAATACGTGCCACAGGATTCCTTATCTCAAATTTAATCCGTAACTCTTGATCACCCACCATTACAGAGCTGTTGATATATTGTGGAGAGTAGTTCGCAGGAATATTGAACTGTACCGGGATCAACTTAGAATTATTCAAAATAAAACCACTATCTGGAAAATTTAATATTTCTGACAAAGACTCTGGAATATCAAAGTCTATTTTTTTCACTCTACTTGATATTACTGTAAGGTTAAATTCTATATTATTCTCAGTAAATAATATTTCATATGGATCAATTGGTAGTTCTTGGGGGTGAAGATATAGGATATCAGGGGTGTTATTCACAAGTGGTGATGATTGAATCACCTCTATTGCGCGTGACACATTTACAAAGCCAGCTCCTTGTCTCCATGGCTGAAATCCCATGTCTGTTGACCCTGAAAGGAGAGCACTTTTAATAGTGCCTGGAGTGTAGGAGAGATTCATTCCTTTGAGATAATCAATAAGCAATGCAGCTGCTCCTGCAGCAATAGGTGATGCCATTGATGTACCAGATTTTGTCATATATCCTCCTCCTAAATGACTTGGACCTAAAACATTGATACCTGGAGCAGTTATATCTGGTTTTACAGAATAGTCAGGTTTCGGTCCTTTAGAAGAAAAATCTGCAAGAGTTCGTCCCGATGTGTCGCTTGCGGTAACAGCAATACATTGGAGGGCTGTAGAAGGATTGTTCAAAGATCCTCTATCACCATATTCTGATCCCGAATTACCTACAGATACACAGAATACAATATTATATGCAAAAGTGGCATAATTGATAAGTTCCTGTCGCATTCCAGTTCCTAAATTATGGTACTGTCCCAGAGAAATATTTATTACATCGACAGTGTTGTTAATAAGATATTCAATAGCTTCTAATATTCCTAAAGTAGTTTCTTCCCCTCCTCCACCTCCAGCACCTGTAACACTTGTTGAATGGATTACTTTGGCACTAAATATCTCCGCACTTGGAGCTAGTCCTGATGAATTCCCCGCTGCTAACCCCGCAACATGAGTACCGTGACTCCACTCATCTGAAGTGCTTGTTATATCTTGAGAGTAACCATTGATTTGAGAAACAAAAACTGCGCTACCTTTTATTCTTGTACCAAATTCCTCATGAGCTGAAATTCCAGTATCGATTATCCCAATTTTAACTCGACTACCTGTATAACCTAACTGATGTACTTTTTCTGCACCTGTGGATTCAATAATAGACTGTACTGAATCAACTTTTTCCTCTGTTTCTCCACCATCAGTAACAAATGAAGATTTAGAGTGAATTATTGATTCTATACTTACGATTTTCTTCTTATATTCTTGAAGGAACGAAATGAAGCGGGATTCGTCTGTAAATTGAAATCGCACAATGGGAAAATGGTTGTATTTCTTTATGATAACCGATTCATATTTCTCCAATACTGGTATAGAGTTCTTAAAAAATATCAGGACATCCAAGTTATCTTTGCTTGCAGTATCTTGGATTGTTTGGTCAGTGAAAATTGTTTTATATCCATGAAAGTGTCCATTTTCAATTTTAAGAGAGGAATTAACAAAAATTAGCGAAGTCACAAAGAAAATCACAAAAATAAGACTACTTTTTCTAATCTTGCCTTTCATCGCTCAATACCAGTTCAGGACAGTATTAAGTCTCATAAAGGTGTCAGTTTCAAGTTGATGAATCTTTATGCCTTTTCGTATCTCAATATGGAAATCTGTTGTCCCAACGCCAACCCAAGGTCCAGAATCCATGAATTTTAAGGAAATCTCATGCCTCTGTTCTAATGTTTCCACTCCTCTAATAACATTATCTCCTTCAATAATTATGTGTTGAAGACCCTCTATTCCAGATGTCTCCAAAGAGATCCTAATCTTAAGTAAAGAGATATTTAAACGATGTTGTGGATCATCAGGTGAAATAGCTAACTTTTTTATAAGGCGTGCTCTAATCGGTTTAGAAGAAAACTTCTCAGGGGTTGAACTCAGATATGGGAGCAGTTCATCTTCCAATAGAGCAGAAGCAAGCGGTTTTTTTTCTTGTAAAATTTTATTGATCGAAGGAAGATAAATATAACGATAGCACTCACGCAATGATCTAGTTCTGGATGAAAAATCGATTACCAAAAGAAGGGCATGCTCGCAAAGATCAATTAATGTGAATTTTCCAGTTATTTTGCTAGCATCTTCAGGTAAATATTTGCTTATATCTATTTCTTGTGGTCTTAGGCGGATTTTTGATAACGATATTGGATTAGAAAGTTGGTATACTTGCCACCAAATATCTGTGAGAGCTAATGTACCTGCAAGCTTTTGTAGGTGACTCATTCGATTGGAACTGAGTGAATGAAGAATAGATTTGGTTTTCTCAACATTTTCTTTTGAGAATAATCCATTTGATTCAAGATTGATTGACGTGCTCTGCCACTTTCTCATCAATTCTGTAAAGACGTAAGTAGGAAACTGATCCAAAAAACTATAGTCAATGTCCAATGGAATCATCTTTTTCTAAACTTGTGTGTGTAGTGTTTTCAACTGCGAATTTGATCGAAGAAAGATTGTGCTAAACGTTTGAAAGCGTTATCTACTTGGAGATTCTCTTTCGCTGAGGCGGGAATATATCCTTGGGCACCAATCTTTTTCGCCAAGGCTTCTCCTTCATCATCCTCTACCATACGATAATCTTCAAGGTCAGTTTTATTTCCCACTAGAATAGTCTGAATTGCGGATCTTGTGGAATCAGGTTGGCTGCAAAACTCCATGAGTTCTTTATGCCAAGGATCAACAATGTTTCTAAGTGTGTCAGCTCTTGTTACATCAAAAACGAACATAGCTAGATGAGCACCTTTGAAGAACATATGTCGAATTGCAGCAAAACGAGCCTGTCCACCAATATCATTGATACTAAGAGTGACAGTACGACCATCATCTAATTTAATCTGCTTAGATGAAATATCTAAACCAACAGTGAGCTGATACGAATTTCTAAACTTGGCATGGACAAATTGGGAAATTAAAGAAGTTTTACCCACACCAGGGTCACCTAAAAGAACTAATTTAAGTACTAATTTTTGTTTCATAAATTGAATCCCCTGTCCTGCCCGATAATTATCTGATATACTGATTCCATCCTTTATGCATTTGAAATAAGTGTATTTCATCCAGTATATAAAAAAATCGAAATAAACCTGCAGTAAGTTTATTGGAAAAAATCCCCTATTTTCTTCCCATTCTTTTGAAGTGTTAAGAAAATGTCCAGAAATTCGACGGGGCTAATTAATAATTGCTTTTTACCTCTTAATCCCATTTTTTTCTTGTTAACCAAATTTTATGAAAAAACTCCAGTTTAAATCCAAATTTAACTCCCAACCAAACCCAACGAAGTGTATCTAATATTGGTTTTATACGAGATCGACGCCGTTGTTCTGCATACATTGTTGTGATTGGAATTTGAATGAGTTTAATATTCTTTAACCAAGCAATATATAATAATTCAGTTTCCAAATCAAATTTCCTACCTTTAAGTCCATAGTTCATGATTTCTTTAAGATCTTTTAAGTTATATAGCCGAAATCCGCATTGAAGATCATCAATATTCCATTTCAACCAAAAATTGCACCATTTTGAGGTCAAAGTGTTTGATACTCGATTTTTAATTGGCATCTGCAGATATTTTCTCTTTCCGTTGACTATACCGATATCACTTGCCCCATTTACAGTTGACAAGAATTTTGGTATATCTCCGGGACTATGTTGTCCATCAGCGTCCAGAGTTAGTATCCATTTAACGCTTGGCATCTGAGAGATCACAGCCATAAATGCCTTTCTTAAAATAAACCCTTTTCCTTGATTACTTCGACTTCTGACCATTTCGACTCCTAAACGTCTTGCAATTAAAAGTGTATTATCGATTGATCCATCATCTGCAACTAATATCTGTTTTCTTGTAAAATACTTGTCTAACTGATGGATTACTCTTGATAGTGATAGCTCTTCATTGTAGGCTGGTATTATAACAATGGTTTCTTGTTTCATCAATAGCATGTTCCTCGATGAAAAAAACTAGTCTATTCAATAGTAAGAGAAGTTAGTCGTACAAGAGTTAAGATAATTGAGTATTAATATTGTTTTGGAAAAACAATGTGTATTGTTGGAAATCTCAATTCTCTTTGGACGAGAAAAAAGTGAGGATCCGCTTATTTGTCATCTCGATTTCGAATTACGTATAAAAATTCATTACTCGTAATTTTTTTCAGAATAAATAAAAACAAATGTAAGAAGCCAACACATGGCGTATACAAGCGAATTTGACGCATTAGCATATGTTTCTACATGAAATTGGTAGAAACAAGCTAATAAATAAGATTTACTGGTTATAACGTGAAATTTTCTTAAATTACTGAGTTTAGGCCAATTTTTATAACAATAAAAAAAGCGTATGGAGAATTGAGATGGCAACAGACAAGTCTGTCTCTAAAATTGTACATGAAATTTTAGACCAGGATCCCTCTCTCGTTCATGAACTTCAGCAACGAAAGAGAGCTCAACGAGAAATAGCTAAGAAAATCAAAGCACAACTAATTGATAACACAGACTTTTCTACCAAGGATCCTGTTAAATTAGAAGGAAACGTGGCTGTAGCAATAACCCGCTATCTTAAACGACTTCGTGAACAACAAGAGGAATTTCTTGGAGTAAAACGCGTGCAAAGTGTACTGAAACGAGGTACAACTGAGGTACTCGATGGGTTAAAACACTACAAGATCAATTTACCTTCAAATGTTGACAGTAAAGAAGTGCTAGATCTTATTTTCAAGCAGATTCAAAAAGATGATCTTAATTCCGCCTATTTAAGTCAGAGTAGCGTAGAGCTGTATGTTAAAAAAATGGCTGAAAATAACTTTGTAGAAATGCTAAAGGCATTCTCGGGAGTTAATTTTATTAAATTGCATGATTCACTTAGCCTTCTAAGATTAATGTTACCACATCAAGCCGCAGAAATCCCTGGTATTCTTGCACATATATCTTCTCTCTTGGCAGATCAAGCCATAAGCATATACGATACGATGGTGCTGCATGATGATCACTTGATAATCGTCTTTGTAATAAACGAGCAACACGCTTCGAAAGCAAGAGACATTTTATTGAAACTTAACAATGAAATCGTATCTAACTAAGGAAAGGACTATTAAATGAAGTTGATTGTTCTAGGTGCTCCTGGTTCAGGGAAAGGCACTCAAGCTAAATTCATTACTCAAAAACACCGAATTCCACAAGTTAGTACGGGCGACTTGCTACGAGACGCCGTAAAACGAAAAACTACCCTTGGTATGAAAGCTAAAGAGTTCATGAATACAGGTAACTTGGTACCAGACGCGATTGTGCTTGAACTATTGAAAGAACGATTGATGAAAGATGATTGTTTACATGGATTCATACTAGATGGATATCCAAGGAATATCGCGCAAGCCAACCAACTAGCCAAAATTACTGATATCGATCTTGTAATCAATATCAGTGTCGATTATGGGTTGTTAATCAAGAGAATCACTGGGAGACGAACCTGTAAAGAATGTGGCTCAATTTTTCATCTTGAATTTAATCGACCTTCTAAAGTAGGAATATGTGATAAATGCTCTGGAGAATTATTTCAACGCTCGGATGATACAGAAGAAACAGTAAAAAAACGTTTGAATACGTATGAAAATAAGACTAAACCATTAATTGAGTATTACTCGTCCCAAAAATTACTTCAAACACTTATTAGTGATGGTACGATACAAGAAATGCGCCATAAGGTTAGCAATCTCTTGGAAAAAACGTTTCAGTTATTAGAGAAAGAATCCTCCACCAAGCTTTGATTTTTACGGTTTCAGAATAATTGATCAATTCGATTAATGATCTTGACATGTGAGGAAACATCCGCCTCGCTCGGATTTCCCTCGAGAAGATAGATTACTCGTTCCCCTGCTTCAGGATTTGATTGTAGAAGAAAAGCACAGATTTCTGCATCGGGAACATGTTCGGCAAAGAAGATTAACTTTTTCTTTTTCCTTATTAATCCTTTCTCAGCAAGAATGTCTGGTTCAGCGCCGTGATGAATATCTGTTGAAAAATTTAGATGAACAGACCATCCTGCTCTTTGCAATCGGCGGCCTACCTCATACCGAATATTACCTTCTGGTTCCAACAATGGTTCATCAGTAATATGGATAACAGATTGATTAGAAGGTTGAATCAATTCAAGAATATCATTGGAACTTGGTAGGTGGGAATTCGAAATCTCTTGGTGGGCACTAAAGACCTGATCAATTTGGGTTTCTCTAGTTGGTTGTACGCCAATTTCGTCAGTTGCCAATGGTCTATCAGTTTGAGTCCTATCCGTTTCTTGTCTAGCTTCAGAAGTCGGTACAGATTCTGGTATCGGACTTGTTTCTGTATCAAAAAGGGCTTGTAAAGATTCGACTGATGGAGGTTTAAGTTTTTCCGTGATTTGTGTTGTTTGTAAATTTACGCCTAATTCCTCTAATTCTAGGGATGAGGGTCTTTCTGGTGCGGAAAAGGTTACAAACATTTCATCCTCGTCTTCAAGGAGTTTTTCTACTGGTAAATCTAAATCACTCCTTGAGAATCGAAGATCAGTCTGTATCTGTCCTCGTTGATATGATTTTTCGAGGCTTTTTGCTACTTCAATTAACTTTTGTGATAATTGAGGATTGATTTCATTTATTTTTTCTAAAGAAAATTGTTCCAAGTAAAAATATGCCTCACTAAAATTCTCAATTTCCAAGAAGTGTACTGCTAAGAGCAGTATAGCACGTTGTCGAATTCGTTCCGTCTCTTGAGATTTATCTTCTCTGATAATTTGTTTCAATAAATTATTCCGTTGCCAGAACTTACCTATTAATTGAAGTATCAATGCAGTCTCATAGAGGATTTTAGTAGTTGATATGCTATCTTTCAAGTATCGAGATTTATTAATACAGATTTCTGAGTAAGCAAGAGCCCGTTGAGACAATCCATGTGAGGCAAATTTTTTCATTATTTCGTAAGAAATTGTTACTTGAAAACGTGCAATTTCTGTCTGATTATCGGTATCACCAATAATTTCCGCTTTATCAAAAGCAGTTTCAAGAATATCTAGCGCTTCTTCTCTCACACCCTCCTTATAATAAAGATAGGCTGCATTTTTATATAAATCAACTGCTATCGTTGCTTGTTCTTCTAAATCACCCGAAATTCTAAATAGCTTTGCTGAAGCATATAGATTACTGATTTCACTATATGAGAAGGCTAATTGTCGGGTGATGATAGAAATTAATCTCGTATCCTGCTCTGGTGCATTCTTTCGAGCTATATCTAAAGCTATCTTGAGTAAAATTATTGAACAGTCATGGAGGTTAAATTTCTGAAAGTCCAGTCCTAAACCAAGTAGAATAGAGGTATAAACTAAGGGTTTTTCAGTAATAATAGATAGATGATCAGCTGCACGAAGAACACAATCTAAAACAAGATCATTTTTTTCCTGATGAGCTAGTGCAAGGGCGATATTCCCAAATGATATTCCAACAATATTATCTAAGGTGGGAGAAAAGTTTTTTCCAATTATAATGGCTTCTTCAAAAGCTTTAATGGCCGCAACATATCCTTTTTCGAATAGTGCTTGTTTCCCCTCTTTGATTCGTTGTTTAAGGAGTAGGAGAGGTTCTGTCATAATCTCAATCCTAACTAATATTTGAAATTTCTTAAAATTTTTGATATATAATCCAATTTTCCGAGGTACGAGTATTCACGTTTTGGAACTAAGAGATTGGTAAAGTTAAAAACCATTTACTAAAACCCTCCAGATAGATCTTGGAAGACCAGTCTTACCAGAGATTTGTGAAATATCTTGAAAAATATCGATTGCTGTGAAATCAATGAAAATCCAAAATAAGATCATTCCATTATGTATAATTTTGCTGTTTATTGTCGGAATCTATGGTCAAACTCAACAGACTTCTTTTTCCTTCGACCAGGACTTGTCGAAGCAAGTTCAATTGACTGAGGGCAATGTAAATCTAATATCAAAGAATAATCATCCCAGCTATAAAACATTCTCTCAAGTTACTTCTGGACGGACAACTTTAACCACAGATGCCGATTCGTACGCTCCTGGGGATTGGGTGACTGTGACAGCCGAAGGTGATACAGATGAAATGAATGGATCGCTTGAATGGCGATTAGAATCCCCAGTTAGTGAGGTTAGTTTTGATTTCGAAAGCTATTATCAAGACGTCTTTACTGATCCAAATTTTGACTCAGGGATTACAGATGATTGGGAAAATGATGGTTTCTTTGATGTTTCAGCAGTAGATGGTTATTTAAATTTAACAGAAATAGCTGATCATGATTTAGATGCTGTAGAGATTTACAATAATGCTTCAGCCCTAAAACCAAACAGTAAATATCGTGTAACATTTGATTATTATTCTCAGGGAGAAAACAATTTAACAAATCCAAGTTTTGAAACTGGAGACAATACTAGTTGGACTGGTTATCTTGGTAATGTTACAATAATTAATGACCCATCAAACGCGAGTCAAGGCGATTACTATGCCAGTATTAATGCGACCAACGGATATATTCTAAACCAAACTGTACCCATTGATGGCCAGTCTGATAAACGTTCGTTCACATTTACAGCTCGTGCCACGGGGAATACTAATCCTAATTATTGGGAACTTCGTCTAGAAGCAATAAATATTTCTGGAGATGTTTTTGATTGGAAAATATCAGAGGATTCTAGAAATCATGAAGTAGATGAAAAAGGGTATGTAACTATTATGTTAGAATGGGAACTACCTGAAAACGCTACATTAGTAAGGGCATCTTTCAGGGGGTTAGATACTGGAGATGATGCAGATGGATACTATACAGGGTGGTTCGATAATTGTATCTTAGCTGAAGCCCCACCAGCCTTAGAATTTTCCTATGCTGCAGATGGAATGTGGAATAATGAAACTTTAATTACAGAATCTCAAGAATGGCACACTGCAGAATACATTTTTGAAACCTTTGTTACCTTACCATCCCCTTCTACAAAGACTTTAAGGTTTGTCTTGAGAGATTCAAATTCGTATGCAAATAATAAAACCTCTTATTGGCTGATTGATAATATAGCAGTTAATCTTGTTACAAAACTCGAAGGAAATACTGGACCCTTTGCTAATGTGGAAAATCAATTTGATGGTTTTGTTAATTCGACATGGTTCCACCAAGGATATCGTGAAGAATTATCTAGTACCTACAAAATTGATATTGAATCTCCAGAAAATATAAGTGTAGCATCAGATGTTCAAGCTGAAATCAAAATCCAATTACCTACCCATCAGGTATACATGGGATCCTGGATCGTTGTATTCAAAATTCATCAAATAGACACAGGAGAACCTCCAACAGAAGTTCAAACGAAAACAATCAATATTTCTTTCGTTGTTGAAGAGCCCATGAATTTTGTTATTCAAGATTATTTTCTTCTTCGTGGTTCAACGAATAAAACAGTAAATAATGTTTCAGTATTCACAGAATATTTTGCACAAGAGACAGGAATAGAGGCCATATCCCCTGGAGATAATATTACTGTTTTGGGGTATTTGGAAGCAAATTCAACACCCACAGAATGGTATGATCTTGAGTACCTAGAAATAACTGCCGCTCTTACAAGTTATCTATGGGAAAGCAATTGGAAATCTGAGGAAATTATCTATTGGGATGTTTTCGGTGTCATTCCTTACAATACTGAAGGTGAATCGGTAATTAATGGTAATTTTACCTCTCCTCTAAATAATACACAAACAATTGGAATAAATTTCCAGATACCAAATCGGGGAATTTTCGGGAATATCACAGGTAATTTATCACTTAGTTTAATGGGAACAAATGTGAAACCTGATGGAGTAGGGGATCCTCTTTTATCACTTGTTGTGCCAATTACATTACCTAGGGTGGAGTTTAGAATTAATGTAACCGAGGAACACTTACCTGGAACATCATTTTGGTTAACCGATTATTTCGGTGGAAATATTACTTTAGAGTTTCTTAATATTAATAATACATTAGAAGCGAACTATACAAATAGGAATATCAGTTCAGTTCTTGACATTCCCATCACAGATGTGGATCTGCGTCTTTTCCTAGATGAAACTGGCACCTCATTAAACGAAATTGATATTACCCAAGAATTCCATCATCATTATATTGGGAATACAATTATATGGTTTGACTTCATCGATCCGAATATTAAAAGTGGAATATATACATTCCGAATACGGTGGAATACTGCTTATTCACAGAATGCAACAAGTTTCGCAGAAGTAGCAATAACTCAATTAGCCATCTCAATCCAAGGAACTCTTGAGATTGTTACATCAAGCACACTACCTACTGTAAAACAAGGGGAGCATTTGGTTATCAACTTTACAATTCAACTTACTGAGACTTTGAAAAGAATCGGTGGATTAGATCTAATTTCTTCGTTAGCAGACAATGTATCAGAAGGAAACTTAATTGTCTATGAACAACAAGGAGTGTATTATATAGATCTAGTTGTTGATAAGACAATGGAAGCAAAGAATTATCTGATTAATATCTTTGTTTCGGGTAGTTCAGATGCTATCGGTTCTATCGAATTTGAAGTATTAGAGCGAGAAAATGAGCTATCCAACCAACTAAACTTGTTTGATGTCCTGTTTAGTATTGGTGGATTTGGAATCTTTGTTGCTTTAGGAGTAGCTGCAGTAGGTCTAATGTTTAGAATCAACAAATCCTGAACAAGAATTGTTGTTGATCTTAATCAACATCATTCATTTACTTTTTTTTAAACCTAGAAATATCTAGATGATCGCTTAAACTAATTCAGAATATAAATCAGCAAGAGCGCTAATAGAATTCTGCATATCATGTTTTCGTAATGTGACGGTTCCCTGTTTCACTAATGACTTTTGAAGTGATTTGTTTGAGGCGAGATTACTAATATGAGCTGAAAACTCCTCTGGGGTTCTTCCTTTTAAACAATCTTCCCCTCCTGTTAACCAGTTAAATACTGGATGATCTCTTACAACAGGAATGTTCCCATAAGCTATGCTTTCAAGCAGTGCAATACCTTGATTTTCTTCCCGACTCACGTAAAGAAAAATGTCGGCTGCATTCCAAAGTGCTTCCAATGTATTTTTTGAGATATAACCAGTAAATTGAATATTTGAAGAAACACGTGCTTTCTGAAAATGGTTTCGCAGATAGGGGGAATGAGCAATCGTTCCTAAAGGGAGATACTTACCAATCCACATGAATCGATGGTTAGGGGTTAGTAATGCGGTTTGTGTAAAGACATCAGGTGCTTTGCGATAAATACATAACCCTACTGAGATGATAAGGAATACATTCTCTCCTAAACCAAGGTGTCTCCTGGCATTTTTGCGTATTATTGGGTTTTTACGATTTGTTGAGAGGTCGATACCATTTGAAATTACACGAATAGCTGTAGGATCAAATCCATATCGTTGTAATATTGTTTTGTTATAGTCACTAACAGCGATTAAATAATCAGCGTAGGAGTAATATTTCGTTAAATATGGAATCAATGCATAATCAATTCGATTAGAAAATAGAAAGCTATCACGAAAATCCTCAATTGTAGTATGGCCTGTCATTATGATTTTGTATTTTCGATTCGTTCGTCTGTTTAAGATTTTTGCTTTCAATAACGATTGAGGGAGAGCTGTATGGAAGTGATAGATATCGTATCGAGGATTTTTTCCATTAATATCAGTATAGATTCCAAAGGATTCAAGTTGTTTAGCAAGGCGTATAGCAGAATTATAAACTCCACTTCCAATTAAGCTTTTTTCCATGTCAAGAATAAAATTAACCTTCATCAGATAAATGAACACTTCCGTTGATACAAAAACTTGAATAACGAGCCTTTACTCTATTTTGCATACCAAATAATGCATTAGCCTACAATTTTTAAATACAATTACTTTAGTGAATTCAAGTAATTATCATCCCTCTGGCTAAGAGACTGACCAAAATGTTAACCTCCGAAGAAACCCAGATTTCCGAGAATCCAAATATCCTCTTAAAAAAAGCCACGCTAGAGGATATGGATTTTATCAAGGAACTATTTTTTACCGAAATGGATGCTATTGTCAACAGAGCATGGAGAGGTAGATTTCGTTGGGAAAGTTGGTTTAAAGATATCAATGAAGCCCTTACTCTCGAATCTCATAGTGTTCTACTTATTCAAGTTACAAGGCAAAATATTGGTTTTCTCTGGATGAATACAGAAACAAATTCCTTGTGGATTACGGCTATTGTTTTAAATCCTGAGTGGCAAAGGCGTAAAATTGGGAGCCAAATTATGGCCCATTTAATCAATGAGTGTAAGCAGGATGGAAGAAAAACCATTGAATTGGGTGTACAGCAGAATAATGAAGCGGCAATGAGGTTTTACACGGAAATTGGATTCCGAAAGTTCGATCAAATTCGTTCTGCAGGAACCGATTTATTACAACTCAAATTGAACGACCATAGAGATCTCTCCTATCTTTGACCTAGATTTGATACTGACGAAAAATTTAGTATTCCTTATAACTTAATATTAGCTAGAGGTTTACCAGAGACATAATCTTCCATTATGACTGTGGGGCCAGATTCTAAGAATATTGTTAATATTGGAAATCCATCATCATTTTCTACGTTAATCCTATCAATCTCTTGTTCATTGAGAATTTCTAATGCGTTTAAAATTGTTTTTTGAAGAGAGTCATTTTCCACATCGAAAAATCTGTATCCACTACTAAAGGGTGTTGCTAAATAATAATTTTTTGACTTGAATCGGTCAATATCATGTAGGGTCATCAAAAAATTTCTCAAAGAGTAATGTAATAACTCTGTTTGGTCTTCAGTCAAAACTATTGTCATCTTTCGATCGGCCTAAATATGATTGTTGTAAATCACATTTTAGTGTCATACATTCCTTATAAGCTTTTTTTCGAATCGACTTAAGAATTTCGTTTCCACCGCTTTTTGTGAAGTCCCATAGCAATTACAAGGACTAAGAATTTCTCCTGATGCACTAATTTCTGGAGAATTTCTAGAATAATTATTTCAAAATTAATGGAGCACCGATAAAAGCAAAATCCTTAGCAATCTTAGCAATTTCTCTTCGTAGACCATTGACATAAACTTCATTGCTCCATTTGCTAGGTAAGAAGTCAAGGAGATCGGCTTTAATGGACTGAATCCCTGGAATAGTAACCTCGTACTCGATGTCAGATTTTTCAAGTGCTATTTGATTTCTTCGCTGTTTGTAATCAAACTCAGAAAGCAATACACGCATAGGTGAGTCTGGAGAATCAAATTCATTGTACCCTTCTGTTGCTTTTCTTAACATTAATAGAGGTTCCTTAAAAGGAAAAACTAATTGTGCCAAGATAATACCTCGACCAAAAGCCCTTTTATGTTCCCCCATAATATCATTTTGTTCCCCTAATGAAGTGAAAGGGAATTCTAATAAGTGATCACTGGCGATAAAGTCGTTACCTGGAGGAAAGATGAATGGTTCGGTATTAAAATGATTATCTAGCCATTTGTTCTCAGGAAGCAGAAGACCCGTCAAGAAACGATGATCAATTGTAATGGTTTGAGGGCTAGTAATTGAAAAATTCGTCCAATATATGCCAGCTCCATACAATAGTATATAAGAAAGATCATCTTGGATTATACGAGAGAAATCGACTGGGATAAATATAACACTCGCGTTTCTGATCGTTTTGATAGACTGTTTCTTGTAAGACCATTGAGTAGCCATGACGTCATTTTGATCAGCAAATGAGATCCAATCTGAAATCACTACTACAGATCGAAGAAGGCCAAGAGGATTATTTGTATATCTAGAGCTGGAACGTGAGATTCTATGCATTTTAACTTGTCCTATCCGTTCAATACTTGATAGTCGTTAATGTGAGTGTCTAATTTAGCAATGATAAGTAGCTTTTATAATGAAATCGATTCAAAATTTTCTTCCATTAAGCTTTCTATGATACCAGGTTTGTTATTTTTTGATAAAGAAATGAGAAAAAAGGAGTTATATCCCCGCATCAATAAGGGGAGGAAAACTTAACTCAATAGCAACAGCATTTATCAAATAGATGAGGAATAATGTAATAACCGCAATCCAAATAGAAGCTTGCCAGTTAGTTGGTTCAGCTTTCTCCGGAATGAGCAAATATTTGAGTAAATACACGATTGCGACATATACCAGTACAGGTACCAATTGAGATGCTGCAGTTGAAATAAATGGAAAATCTCCAACACTACCAACAATTGCTCCTATAACTACAGCAACCAAAATAACAATAATTAGTGCTATGAGTACTAAGCGGATAATATATCCAAAGTCAGTTTCTTTCTTACCTGCTATTAAGCGAACACTGATATAAAGAATTATAGCAACTAATACGATCGCTATTATTAGTAATAACAATGTTTCAATGTCACCCAAGTCTGTTTGTTGTAAAGCCATAATAATCGCATCTTTCTTTCGGTTTAAACTAATAATTGGTAAGACGAGTTTGATATAGAATCCTAATAAAAGTGTATATCCAAAGACTTTTTCCTACAAAAAAGGAAAAAATTAGTTAAAATCTAGTTACTCCTTCTATTATGATTCTGCATGGAGTTTGCAGGCTATTCGGAACGCTTTTTCGAGTAGAGAGGTGTAACCTTTAGAAGAAAATTGGTTTGCAGTTTTAATTGCAGATTTTGCGTATTTTTGAGTTGTGTCAGGTTCCTCAAGCAGCGTTTTCATAGATGCAGCGAATTCACTTGCTTCTCCTGGTCGAGATAATAAGCCATTCTTTTGATGGAAAATATAATCGACCACACCTCCTCCAGAGACACCGATGACTGGCAATCGTTGACTCATCGCCTCTAAGACAGTTAGACCCTGAGTTTCAGTATCGCTCGGAGTTACCATAAAATTACCCATTCGATAAACTGCTGGTAACTTTGTATGGCTGATAAATCCGGTGAAAGCATAATTTTTCAATTTTAATTCTACAGCAAGATTTTGATATGTCTTTAGGTGGGGCCCATCACCAACAATGAGAAGAAAACTATCTGGGAATGAATCTTGTATACTTTTATATGCTTCTAACAATACTTCAAGCTTTTTCTCATAGGATACACGTCCACAATAAATTATTATCTTTGAAGAAGGTTTAATCCCATATTGCTCACGAATTTTGTTTTGGAGGTTAATATCATCTTTGGTATCTTTAGTATTAGTCAAAAATACCTTGGAAATCATATTAGGGAGGGAATAAACAGGTGGTTTGACACCATGCTTCAGAAGATCATATTGAATTGTTTTAGATGGTGTGACGATAACATCTGATTTTTTGTAAAACCACCGAATATACATCCAGACAGCTTCTTCTAGTATTGCTGTGATCTTATCAGCATAGAATCCTCCGAATAAATGAGCAGAATATTCAACTAGGTGGGTATGATACGTATTAAGAAGGGGAATATCACAAAAAGCTTTAGCTGTCAATGTGGCAAAGTACCCAAGGGAGAAAGGAGAGTGACAGTGAATGAAATCGAACTTTTCTTTGTGTAATATTTTTGATAAGCCAATACTCGGGAATGCAACATTGTATCCAGGATATGGTGGAAATGGGACACTTGGTAGCTCATAGATCGGAACTCCCTCAATTTCGAATGGAATACTTTGTCTAAGCTTTGGTGCAAAGACCACGAATTCGTGTCTTTTCCTCAGTGATTGAACTTCATTAATTATAGAAATGACAACACCGTTTAGATTAGGAACCCATGAATCCGTAAAAATGCCAATTTTCAACTTGAATTACCTGTTACAGTAGTTAATATTCGTTTTTATCGAAAACAACTAAGCCAATAAAAATCTCTGAAATTGATTTATTAATTTGTATCCAGAAAATGAACAAATTTCTTGAGCGGGAACGAAATTTTCAGAATATTCATAGTATGGTTTTAAGAGAAAAGTATTCTATTGTATCGGTAGGTGAGATGAGTGTTTTTAGTTGATTAATTACTTTTTTAGGAATATCTTTAGGATTGGGAGTACAAGCAGCCGCCATACGATGTCCCCCGCCACCAAAATGTTTAGCTACAATTGAAACATCATAATTATCCTGTTCAGCCTTGGTAACTCGAAAACTTATTCTTGTGGCCTCACTAATGGATCTTCTGTAGATTAGCGCTATGATAGTGGCTCCTCGATCAAATAATGGTTGAAAAAGTTCCTTAGCAAGTTTTCCTGGTATTATATCTCGTGAATCAATGATGACAACGCGAGGGATCATGGATTGACTGTCTAAGAACGTTTTTATGATCCGTTGTGTCTCCTTGTAAACAGCTGCGACTTTAAAATGGTGGTCTTTCAACCATTGAGAGTTTAAAATCCTTTTTCCATGTTTAGCTAGAATCTCACTAATGGTTCTAAGAAATGAGAGATCTTCAACCTTCATGTTAAGAACAATATCAAGTGGTTTATATTCCGCTGGAAGAAGAGCAATATCGGCAAGATGGCCTAATTCTCTGATTTCCTCGGCAAT
>DXJL01000143.1 GCA_019057635.1 Candidatus Heimdallarchaeota archaeon | reverse complement strand
AATTTTGATTTGCTAATAAATACCTTATACATACGACAGGGCGATTATAAGAAGGCCAGAGAAGAAATCGACAAAATTCTAGAAAAGTATGGTCAAAGCTTAAATGCTATAGATCTGTTATTATGCAAAATTGAGGCATCTTATCGTCTTGGTAAATCAAGTGATGCGCTGTCCTTAACCGAAACCACTGAAAAAATGCTCTATAGTATTACTAACGTGAAACAGTCCGAATTAATCATTAGAATAGCAGCACTACTCTATCGATCTGCGGTGATTCATCGAAGTAGTGGAGACTTAGATCAGGCAATGTATTTTGCTGCCCAGAGTCTTATTCTGCAAGAAACTCATGATTTATCACAAGACAGCGCATACACTCACAATATACTTGGCATTATTTACTTCCAGAAAGGAAACTATACCAAAGCACTAAAACATTATATCAAAAGCCTGGATATTAATAAAAAATTTGGAGATCGACAATATATAGCTAAAAACCTAAATAATATTGGAGAAATCTATCGGTTTAAGGGAGATTTGAATAATAGTCTCCAATATTATGAGTCGAGTTTTGAACAGTTCCGAATCCTTGGAAACTTTCAGGATTTAGCCCATTCTTACCACAATAAAGGCCTGATTTTTCAGGGTAAAGGAAATTATCAGCTAGCGAAAGAAAACTTGGAAAGAGCTCTTGATTTAATCAATGAATCTGTAGATAATGATATTGATCGAGCTGAAACTATTTTTCATTTAATATCTGTTTTATTAGATCTTAATTTATTAGATGATGCCAAAAATCATCTGGATGTTCTTATACAACTGGTTAAGGCCAACGCGACAAATAGAGTAATTTCGCATCGTGCCTCAGTAGCTGAAGCACTCTTTCTAAAAAAGAGAAAAACACTAACAGACCTTGCTAAATCTAAAGAAATTTTGATCGAAATAGTGGAAGAGGAAACTTCATACCATGAATTAACCATTACTGCTTTAATTCATTTGTGCGATATTCTCTCCCATGAAATCAGTAAAGATGAAGATCATGAAACTCTTTCTCTTATTGATAAGTATATCAATCGTTTGCAGAACATTGCTGTTGAATATCATTCACATTTACTACTTGTTGAGATTTACATACTTCAATCGCGATTTGCAATTATTAACGGTAAGCTTCAACGATCATTGACCTTGTTAGACAAAGCAAACTCGATTGCCAAGTTAAATAATTTGGATTCTCTTGTTCATAAGCTTGAAGAAGAAATCAACAATTTTGAAGATGAGAAGGAAAAGTGGGTAGCTTTAATCCAACGAAATGCTCCACTCGAAGAAAGAATTGAGTATGCACGCATTGCAGAATATGTTAGAGGAGCTAAGAAAATTATTGCTCTTTTTAATTAGAATATAATTTCCCAAAATGACGAATTCTGGACAGAAGGCGCGCATTTCTGTTTGGCTATTTGATAAAATTTTTTTCTTGAATACTGCAGAGCGTGGAACTCGATTTTACTACTTTCTAAATCAATAATTGCGAACGAAGCAGCAGGGTCTCCGTCTCGTGGTTGGCCAATCGCCCCTGGGTTTAAGATAATTTTGTCCCTTGGAAAGCTAAATTCCTTTGGATAATTAACTTTTTTATTGCTATAGCGATCGCCAATGTGCGACCAACCTTGAATCCGATCACGATTGATATAGAATCGTTGATGAGTATGACCAACAATAATTATGTCAACATCTTTTGTTCCAGAAAATCCTTGGGCAAGATCGATCGTTTGTCTTAATGGTTGAATTGGTGGTGCTGGTAAATATCGTACAATATTATCTTTTTCATTTTTTGAGGGTGTTCCGTGGGTTACATGAACTGATTTTTGACCCAACCGAAAATCTCTATGAAGTGGTAAATTTTTTAAAAATCGATAATTTTTGTCTGATAAGTCCTTAGCGTTTCGCTTAAACATTGTTTTCGCCGCAGGTCGCACCTCATCTAGTTGGAAGAATTTTAAATCCTTAAAACCGCCTTTTATTCCTAAGTGCTTGCAATACTCATATCTCACTCCAACATCGTGATTCCCTAGACAGTAATAGGTAGGAAGAGAGTAATCTAGCATGGCTTCAATACATTCAGTTGGCTGAAAACCATACCCAACAAAATCTCCTGCACAAATCAACGCATCAATTTTATCAGTTATGTAATCAATGACAACTTCAAGAGCAAAGAAATTAGAATGAATATCTGAAATAATTCCGACTGAAACCATAGATTAATCCCTTTTACACTAAGAATTCGTAAAATTTTTCGTAAAATATAATAAATAACCTTTATATAACCATTGGCAACAAAAATTAATGAGAGATAGCTATGAATCTAGAATACCTCATGATTTATCAAGCGTCTGGCCTTCCTATCTTTAGTAAATGCTTTAAAGGCTTTTGTTCTCTTAACGCTAAAGATCCTATTTTGTTAAGTGGCTTTTTAACTGCACTTCAATCTTTTAGTACCCAAATAACTGCAGATGCAAGTGTATCAGATTCAACACTTGAAGCGGTAAAAATTGGTCCCACAGTTATGAGATTTAGCAAAGTTCTCCCTTCTGGACACAATGTTGTTATTGGGCTATCTGAAGATTCTCCTTCAATGGCTAAAGAGATTTTTAATGCAGTCGATGTTTTTATTCGGACAAACTATGCCGATACCAAGTGGGCATTCGTCGATACAAATTTTGGGGAAGCCTTTGGTAATCTGCTGGTTAGTAACGTCCTTGCACCCTTATTTCACAATAAAGGGGGTTGGGAAGACACTTGTCCTCTAGGCGATGCCTGCGCGATGAAAGCTTTACCTGCAGAGCCAACCCAAGAAAAAATTTCAATTTGGGGGGCAATTAAGAAGAGATATCGTAGTCTTTGGAAAAAGAAAGGAATGAGTCATACTATCTGACCCATAAACGTTTTGATTAAAGGTGGAAAAAGAAGGAAAAACGAAATTACTCTATTTTCGTCTTTTCCAGATATTTTAGATACCACCGAAGGAATACAGCAAAAAATTAGTCGTCAATTTTGCCTGAGGTAAATTTTTCTCCTTGGGTTTCATACAAATCATGCCATTTTTTGTTTTCCGTGCTACTTATGTCCAAATTCTGTGTAAGTTCAACAATTTGTTTTACTAACTTTTCTACCGCTTCAAGTGATACACTTTCTTTAATAGACTCTTGATGAGCTTGAACTTCTTCCACATAATCGGGGTGTTCCGAAGTAATTCCTTAGATGTAAGTATTTGGAAGATTTTGAGGCAAAGTAATTACAGTTGATAAATTTATACTCACAGCAGAAGAAACATGTGAAACTTGTGTAAATTCCTGAATGGAGGGTACTAGATCGTTTATATCTGTAACCGTTAAATTACCTTCCCATATATAGTAATATCCGTGAAATTATGATTCCGATTAGTTTTGATAAAATCATCCATTAAGGAATCCACAGAGACGGCAATCCCTATTTGTAATGATACTGTAAGCGCTACACCTGCAAGAAGCATCTACGAACGCATCTTAGATCTTTTGATATTCCTAATGGACATCATAAAAAATGGAAACCGAACCATGTCTTACTTCTCCTAGTGTACGGTAAAAATTTAATTTGTCTCCTTTGAGAAAGACACTTTTAATGACTATGGCTCTAAGCTTTTCGATAGTTTAATCATTTTTAATGACTCTAAAGAAACGCAAGTTTTGTAATTACTTTACTCTTACTAAACCACTGCTTTCCGTATTGTGAGAAATTGTAGAATAATCCAAAACGCAAAACAAAGAGACGTTATTTTTTGAACTAACGGTTCTATTTCTGCAAACAAGCCTATTATAAACAAAATTTCGAATATAACTATGAACAAACCTAATAATCCGTTATAATTAGGATAATCAGGTTGTAAAATGATAGCTATTGAGTAACAAAATAATGAAATACTTATAGTAAGGTAGTAAGAAATAGAAAAAATGGCATGAAGGTCAAGGAAGACATTGATAGGAATAAAAGCTATTCCAAACAAGCATGGAATTGCTAACATTCCAAATATTGATCCCAATTTACCTAAAGATCGTGTAAAATTTGAGTGACGAAAGATAGAGTAATATGTCAACCAAAAGGGGACAAATAGCAAACCTGTTACTGTAGTTCCCAGAATAAAAAAAAATGGTGAATAAGTATTGTTTTCACCATTTAACGCTACTGTCCTGCCTAAATCACTGTAATAATTATGAAGTAAGTCATAACCTCCAGGATAAAATAACGCAGCTACCAGAATAAAGCTGTAATAGATAATAAATGCTACAATTGCAAGAAAGCTTGCGAATTTTGTTCTATCCTCAGTTTCATAAATTTCAGAACTCTTCACGATTCAATTTTCCTTCCAAACTCAATGCTATTAGTCCATTTTCATTCATAACCAAGTTAAATTTCTTAAAAAGTATCTTTCTCTATAATCCAAAGGAATTAATACGTAAAAGAAAAAAATAAGTTAAATTCATTCAATCATTCTAGGTTAAGTAAAATGCCCTTAAAAACACCTGAAGCTTATTTAGAGAGTATTAAACGAGAAATAAATCTGTATATGTTTGGAGAAAAGATTTCTAGATTTTGGGATCATCCGTATTATAAAATAATTGAACCTTCAATAAATACGATTAAAAAAATCTATGAATTGGCCCAAAGAGACGAATATAAACACATAATGACAGCAAAATCCCATCTGACGGGTGAAGTAGTTAATAGGTTTACACATATCCATCAGTCTATTGATGATCTTCTATTGAAGGTTGAGATGCAGAGATTATTAGGTCAAAAAACTGCCTGTTGCTTTCAACGATGCGTGGGGTTTGATGCGGCAAATGCGCTTTACAGTGTAACATTTGAAATGGATAAGAGATATGAAAGTTCTTATCACGATAGATTCAAGGATTATTGGATTGAAGTACAAAAAAATGATCTCTTTATTGCTGGTAGTATGACTGACTCGAAGGGGGACAGAAGTAAAAGGCCAATCGATCAAACTGATCCTGATGCGTATTTGCATATTGTTGATGAAAATGACAAAGGGATTTTTGTTAGTGGAGCAAAAGTACATCAAACTGGATTTCTGAACTCTCACCAAGCTATTGTTATGCCAACGTTGGCATTGAAAAAGGGGGAAGAAAAGTATGCTGTGAGTTTCGGGGTTGAGACGGCAACTAAAGGAATTACAATGATCTATGGAAGGCAGACATCTGATACTCGAAAGTTAGAAGACGGAATTTACGATGTGGGAAATTTTAAATATGGGGGGCAAGAAATCTTTGTCATTTTCGATAACGTTTTTGTCCCGAAAAAAAATATTTTCATGAAAGGCGAAATAGAGTTTACTGGCGCGCTTGTTAACCGTTTCGCTGGCTATCATAGACAATCGTATGCATGCAAAACTGGAGTTGGTGATGTACTTATTGGTGCAGCAGCATTAGCAGCCCAATATAATGGGGTAGAAATGGCATCCCATATCCGTGATAAATTGGTTGAGATGATACATCTTAATGAAACACTCTGGAGCTGTGCAGTGGCCTGTTCTACTAAAGGATTTATGCGAGAAGCAGGGAACTATGAAATGGATATGCTTTTAGCAAATGTCAACAAGCAGAATGTCACTCGTTTTCCATACGAAATCGGTAGACTTGCTGAAGATCTAGCTGGGGGAATTATTTGCACCATGCCGAGTCAACAAGATCTAGAAAGCTCTGAGATAGGCCCTCTGGTCCAAAAATACCTAGCAACGTGTGATGAGGTACCTGTAAACGATAGATATAAACTTTTACGCTTCATTGAAAATCTGTCTATGGGTGTGGCCTCACTAAGCTATAAAACTGAATCTTTACATGGTGCAGGATCTCCCCAAGCCCAAAGAATTATGATTTCTCGGCAGGCGAATATTGATGGTAAAATTGAGCTTGTCAAAGATATTTTGGATATACCCTCATAAAATTTAATTCGTCTTATTAATCAGCCCCACTAGGATAATTATTGTCGTTTCGGGTTCTAGTAAGGATTTGTATATATCTAAGGAATATGTAGTTACAAACTATCGACGCAGATACTAACTTAAAAAGCACACATCCTAAATTCTGTGTTCCTTAGGTTCCGACTATTACGATATCAATCTCCAAAAGAAAATATATCTAAAATAATCCATGAGATAAGTCGTGGAAATTAAAGATATTTTAACAATATTAAGTATATTAAATTAAATTAATATATGAAGGAATTTTTACTTAGGATAAGGACACTAAGTTATCCAAAATAATAGTAATTAAAATGGAAGAATATTCTTGTTAATGTCTCAACTACCCCAAAAGGTATTATTTATGGGCCTTGGAGCAAGTGGGAAAAGTAGTATTAGATCTGTTGTATTTGAAGGGAAAAACCCTGAAGAAGTGAAAGATTATCAGGCTACCATTAATTACACACGCTCTACTAAGAATTTCATTGATAGTTCATTCCAAATATTCGATTGCGGTGGCCAAGAGAACTTCATTTCTGCTTTTATGGGTGATCAAGCTGAATTCATCTTTACTAATGTCTCCATCTTTATCTGGGTAGTCGATATGAGCAATTTTGACCAAGTTTCCACTAGTAAATTCTATTTTAATCATGGAATAACAAGAATGTATGAATTTTCTCCCAATGGAACTGTGTTTTGTCTTTTCCATAAAAGAGATTTAGTATCTCCTGATCAGCGGGATCAAGTGTTTCTTAGCATGAAAAAGTTTTTTGAGATTGACAGTCCTTTTGAGATCCAGTTTCGAACCACATCAATTTTTGATCGATCTATCTATCAAACAATAGGAGAAATGCTACAAACACTTATAATCAAGACAACGAAAGCATTAACGGTTTCTGAAGCTATTCAAGAGTTTCTAGGCCAACATGATGATTTTTCAGGAATCACAATTTGCAACGAAGAAGGGGTTCCATTATTTGCGGAAGGAAAACTACCCGACAATTTCATATTGCCCGCTAATCTATCCTTAGCTAACTACGAAAGGATAAAGAGTGAATTCAAAACTCTAAAAACCTTTAAAATTACTATGGAATTGGATGAGTATATATTAGTATTCCAAAGGCTCAAAAAAGACCTTTTGTTTATAGGGGTCGCTAAAAAAACAGATCTCACTCAATATACCATTGTAAAGATGGACAAGATAGCAGAAATTGTTAATTCTTTAATATAGTCCAATTACAGCCGCATATCATACTCTGATTTATCTTGGATTGATGTGGTTATTCATTTTGCTGATACAATCTGTTTATCATCCCAAAACCCTCGCTAAAGTCCCCTACAGCCCACGTAGCGGTCGCAGACGTACCAAGTATTAATGAAGGGATGAAATTCGTCATAACTCAGACTTAGCTAGGATTTATTCTATTGCCATTATGTCGTAAAAGAATTATTTGACGATGTTTCAGGAAATGTCGAATAACCATCGTCAAATGACATTGCATTTACTAATATCCATACTTTCTGAGTATAAACCAAAGATTAGTACCACTAAAAAAGGAAAGAAAAAGGAGGAGACGGAATAAGTCTTTTTTCACTTAACGTCTGCGTTTTCTGAAGGTAACAATGCCAATTAAGAGGCTTGTAAACAACAAAGAAACAATGGTGAAACCTGGAGCTGGAGTTGCTGATGTGGTGGTAGTGGTGGTAGTTGTTGTAGCAGTCGTGGTGGTGGTGGTAGTAGTGGGTGTGGTAGTAGTTGTGAGAGGCGGATAAGGGATTTCAACACTGTCGCTAACTGAAATATTATCGATTCGTGAAGGTCCTCGAAAAGTTGTATAGCTAAATTGCTTACTTGTGGTTACTCTAACATCTTTAGCTTTGAGTATTGGATTCTCATAATCTTCATCTAAGAAAACATAGATTTGTCCGACCTCATCCCGAGTAATATCAATATGATGTTGGCCAACGACTAGTGAACCATAATAATGGATAGCAATTATTTGAGTCGGGCTCCCAGGCGCGAGGTTACCCAAATAAGCGACAAGTGAGAAATGGTCATCGGTGCAAGTTAAACCATATCCTGTAATTTTCGCCAAATACTGATCTTGTGTATAACCTGTCATATTATTATTGTCTTCTGCATGGGACCGCATAAACATAACTGGCGCGTTAGTCTGATCAGTGAATTCCCAATCAAAACTCCATGTTCCAGTGGCCACTGTACTATTACGGGCCGCCAGACTAATATTGCCCCAATCTGTGTAATTTGGTGCAGTTAAGGCTCCATTTTCTATGCTAAATCCTGGATCAATCGACTCTGTAAAATAACCAAACGAGAGGCGACTTCCGAAAAATTCCCACTCATCGAGATCGGGGAATTTCTCTTCCCAAACCACCTCAGCAAAAACTT
>DXJL01000142.1 GCA_019057635.1 Candidatus Heimdallarchaeota archaeon | reverse complement strand
TTATTGTTTTTATCCAGAAAATTTTGATTTCACAAGTGGAAAATGGAAAGCATCTCAAGAATATATGGTGGATGAACCTCTTCAAGCTACTAAGAAGGCTATGGTAAAAATACAAAAATAATTTAAAACCTCTGAAATTTCTTTTAAAAGATTGCATACAAATGTCATCTTTTTAATTCCAAATTACTAATATGCAATAAAAAATTATAAATTCCACTTTAATGAAGAAAGGATTGGGATTATATGCCTAAAATCATAACTACAAATACTGACATCAGACAAAGTGATGTGAGTCAAGTTAGGCAACTTTTTCAGGCATTTAGTTTAATCTCAGACCCACTCTTTGTAGTAGATACTAATTTGAAAATCCAGTTTTTTAATGAAGCACTCGTACGTTTGATGAATAGTTGGGAATTACCACCCCCAGGTAAAGATCAACATATTACAGAGGCTATCCCTTTCATAACCGACGCTTGGATAGGCGATTATAGAAAGGTCTTTAATTCTCAAGAATCACTAATTGAAAGAGTTGATACCTTCCATAAGGATCCCACTGTCTATACTATTCATAAAATACCAACGATAAAGACAAAAAATCCTAATTTAGTGACCACAATCATCAAGTATCAATCAAATGATGAAAAAATTTCTAAAAAAATTATGTATATCGAAAAGAAATACGAAAGCATGATGAAAGCTCTTCGTGAAAGTGAAGATAAATTTAGAAAGTTAATTGCTCAAATGGCAG
Organism: Candidatus Heimdallarchaeota archaeon; assembly: GCA_019057635.1. Taxonomy (GTDB): domain Archaea; phylum Asgardarchaeota; class Heimdallarchaeia; order Hodarchaeales; family Hodarchaeaceae; genus Hodarchaeum. Next base: position 10,841 of record DXJL01000142.1, on the reverse strand, counting down.
ACGGAGTTTGGCTCTTTGATTCATCTCAAAAAGCTATTTTCATCAACAAAGCTTTGTGTCAAATGTTGAGATTTTCAGAAAGTGAGCTCATTGGCAATATAATTACTGATTTTATGGTTGCAACATCCCACGACAAATTTAACAAAGTTTTACTATCACTAGATACTCAATCAACTTCAAATCCCACTGAAATTACTTTTTTAAATAAATCGGGTGTGGATGTAGAGACAAGATTAATTCTATCCTCACTTACAAATGCAGATAATCAAGTAGTTGGAAATTTTTGTGTTATCTCGGATATCACACAAGAAAAATCACTTCAGGAGTTGCAAGAACGTTTTATTGCAACTACAGCCCACGAACTTCGAACTCCATTAACTGTCCTAAGTGGCTACATTGATGTTTTACAAATTGGTCCTGATCTTTCTCAAGAAGATCTCCTTGCCATTATTGAGAAAATGTCTCGTAATGTAAATCGACTGGTGAGATTAGTTAGAAATGTACATGATCTATCCGCCGTCCGAACGAATCTGTTTACCATTGATCGTAAAGATGTAAACTTATTTGAGTTCATTAATGAAATAAAAGATCAAATAGCAATTCTTTTTCCAACTCGAAATATATTCTGGGATACTAATGTTACTTCAGACTCAAATTTATCTTTTAACATGGATAGTGAAAGAATTAAACAAACTGTTGAGAATTTAACTCAAAATTCTGTGAAAAATTCACCTAAAGATTCACCGATTAATATTCGAATTCTCAGTAAATCTGACGAATTGTCTATAGTCGTTCAAGATCAAGGAACAGGGATTTCTAATGAGGGTATGCTTCAATTATTCCGACCTTTCGCTCATAAGCCGACCCAATATTCTCAGAGTGGAACTGGTTTGGGTCTTTATATCATCAAAGTTATCATTCAAGCCCATGGAGGCACCATTGAGGTTGTTAGCGGTGAAGAAAACACTGGTTGTATTTTTACTATTAAGCTTCCCAATTGTGATGAATAAATTACCCTTTTGATAGATGTGAGTGATTTACATCATGAGACCTTGGAACAAGTTTTGTTCCACAAACGACACAGTAGGCAAAACAGGTGCCTTGTTGTTTTCCACAGGATGAACAGGTTAGTTTATATTGACGATTTCTTGTAGACATCATTAATTCCATCTTTTCGTTTGTATAAAACGAAATATAGGCTGTTCTTAAGGTTGAGACATCGAATTTCAGAGGTAGCCTTTGAATTATACTACTCTTTCGGTCTTCCAACAGGAACAATTGGACAGATCATCTCTGCTCCAATCCAACCAAGGTAACTTGCTATTCCAAAAGCAGAAAAGATCAGAAGACCTTCGAGTAAACCAGTTATCCCGTCTGTAACCTCAAGATTATGGATGAATAAGATTAGAACAGATATAACAAAGAGAACACTTCCTAATATGATCTTTCTTTGCAGATACGGAGTAGTTAGTTTCCTAAACCGTACTTTCCCATCAATGATTCCTGTAATTCCTCCTCCAATAACTAGAAGAGGGAAAAAGATTATTTGTAAATCCCTTGTCCCGTCAATAGATATTCCCAGCAGTTCGGAGGAAAATATGGATATGATATACAGTAGTGCGATAACAGCTATATAACTAATAGTAAAGTGAACAGACACTGGATGAACATCGAGCTTGAGAAACATGCGTCTTTGTTCTGAGGCTTTATGTTCATAAGGTAGAAAAGCTTTTTCTCGTGCTCCACATGCAGGACATATTTCTCCTTTTCCCACTCGTCGTACATAACCACATAATCGGCAATATTCATATTCAGTTTTGTCACTCATGTTTAATCCTCATCTATTTGATTTGTATTAAACTCCAACCAGTTACTCTATAGAAATACGATTATTCATTATTAATTAATTTATAACTTAGTTTCAAGAATGAAATATAAAGGATTGTTGAAAGATTGTTAATTAGAAGAGATTTTTGTTCCCAACAAATTATCTTTGGAGAGTCTTGACAGGTGTTTGAACTACTCTTCCAATTGCTTGTGATATTTAGTATTGGGTTAGTTATTTATCTAGGTGGTTGTTTGATCATTATGCTTGTATTAGCAAAATTTCCCAGAGATCCAATATCAGATTCTCCCGATTGGGGTACGATAGAGGAACATCGAATTCCTACTGTAAATAACAAACTGCTAGAATGCTGGGTGGTCAGACCAAACAAAAATTTAGCTATTAAGAATGGATTATCTAATAAACTTCCTGCAATTGTCCTTCTTCACGGTTGGGGACGTAATAGGGGACGAATGGTTGCACGAGCAAAAATTTATGGGGAACAGGGATATACTACTATCCTTTTTTCTGCCCGTGATCACGGAGGATCTGATAAAGAATTACTTGGAATGAGTATAATACGATTCACTCAAGACTTGAAGGCCTGCATAAAGTGGTGGAACCAACCTGTAGTATTATGTGGTCATTCAATAGGAGGAGGTGCAGCCTTGTTAGCAGGAGCGCAGAATCCTCAAGTAAAAGCAATTATCGCTGAATCTCCTCCTTATGCTTTCCCATTCAGTTTGAAATATGTTTACAAACCTGCACTCAAAATGTTTACTCCAATTCTGATCCCAGGAGTCAGATTTGCTACCTTAAGAGTGTTCAGAAGATTTCGCAAAGGTGAATACAGTCCAATTGACATTGCTCCTAAGATTGATGTCCCAACTCTAATCATTCATGGGAAACATGATGCAATATTTCCTTACAAATATTCCTATGAATTAAATTCACACATTACGAATTCCACTCTTTGGGTTCCTGAAGATGGTACACATTTTAACCATGAGTACCTTCCTGAATACAGGAAAAAAGTCTTGGATTTCCTGATTCAAGCAATATGAATACTTTTTTTAGGCATTGTTTTCATTTTTGCTCGGAATGGTAAAAGTAAAACAGCTACCCTTATTTTCTTGGGTTATGACACTCATAGTACCATTATGAGCAGATATTATTGATTTAACTATGTAAAGTCCAAGCCCTGTTCCTCTTCGGGAATATTCAGTTGGAATATGGGAAAAAGGTTGGAACAATTGAAATAAAACTTGATTAGAGATTCCCGTTCCTTCATCTTGTACCATGACATGAAGGGAATTCTCTAAATGACTTACAACGATCGAAATTAGGCTGTTACTTGGGGAATTTTTAGCAGCATTATCTACAAGATTTTCAAGAACTTGGGTAATCCTATCGGTGTCAATCAGAATCTCAATTTGATTGTTAATATTCTGTTCGTCAATGATTAGTAAACGATCTGGGTAAAGCATTTTAATTTGCATTTTAAATCGGTTTACAAATTCATTCAGATTCGTTTTAGTCGGGTTGACGGTGAAAACATTTGCTTTTATTGCTGTAAGATCGTGTACTGACTGTATTAGCTGTTGCAATCGACTTGCATTATTAAACATAGCATCGTATATTTCTTGATGCTCCTGTGTATTTGAGGGGTCTTTTTGAAGAAGTTCTAAGTAACCAGAAATAATTGCTAAAGGTGTTCTTAATTCGTGAGCCGTAACTCCTATGAAACGTTCTTGAAGTTGCTGAAATCTTTTCTCCGCAGAAATATCAGATATGACTCCAACTGAACCGATCAATTCATTATTCTCTGCATTGTATAAAGCTGTACCAGCCACACGAGTATGAACCGTTAAGCCATTCTTCGTTATAAACACTAATTCATATGTGGAAGCAGCAACCTTTTCTGATAACCGTTGTTCACGGACTTCCTTAAAAATATCTAAATATTCAGGACTTATGAATTCTGTAACAGTTCTCCCTAGTAATTCTCCCTCTGTATAACCCAACATATTTAGCAGTGTTGCATTAACCAAAATTGTCCTATCCAGTTTATCCGTTACCCATACACCCTCTCCCATCGTTTGTATCAGCGAACGATATTTTCTTTCGGATTCTTTGAGAGCTTCCAGAATTGTTACATTTTGAGTGATATCGCGTAAGATTGTAACAATGTGAGTTACTTCACAAGAAATTTCATCGAGTATTGGGATTCGTTGGATATTATAAACGCCTTCTCGACTATAATTTATCCTTTCAGGAATAGCCATTGCTTTTCCTGTCTTGAAAATGTATTCATACTCAGCTAATGGTCGAGCTGCTAGGAAGGGGAAAACATCAGTTAATTTTTCACCTATAACTTGGGTTTTATACCCTAAGTGAGCATTCCATTTTTTAAATGCATCATTGAAGAAAATAAATTTGAGATTTCGATCTATGACGTGAACTGGATCGACCATAGCGTCTAAAACAGAAATAAGCTCAGAGGCGAGAGAATCTTGTCTCATTAAATATCAACGGGTGTAACTATGCATAAAATAAAAAGTTCTCCCTCTATAGCAAAACACTGAATTTACCTTTACTAAGTCTTGACATATTGGCCTTGGGTTATCCTTTCACAATCAAATTCCAAATTAGCTCAAAGGGAGAAAAATAAATTATCAGAAATAATAAAGAAAAATAGTAGATTTTATTATCTATTCTTTGACAAAACTTTACTCTTTTCTTTCCATTCTCTTAATTCAGATGAAACGCAGAATTCATTGTGTTTGACATTACTAGAACTGTAGTAAGAATTCCTGATTTAGATGTATCCAAAAGTCGTGTAGAGAGGTATGGAGGAAACATCCAAATGCATTATGAGCTGGGAATAGGTAGAACTTTCATGATTAGATTACTGTCCACGTAAAGGAGGAGGGGTGACATGAAAAACAATTCAATCTTGATTGTGGATGATAATATAAACCTAACCAAGACCCTGTTTTTCATTCTGAAACACAAAGGATTTACTGTTACTACAGCCAAAAATGGACTGGAAGCTATTGACAAGGTTAAGAATCAATACTTTACACTGATTTTCATGGATATTAAAACGCCTCACATGAACGGGGTGGAAACCTACAAGAGAATCAAGAAAATTTCTCCTTTAACATCTGTAATGATGATGACGGCTTATACCGTTGAGGATCAAGTTCAAGAATCCATAAAAGAAGGAGCAAAAAAAAATTTACTGATTGGTATTGCTAGCTTCTTAAAATTTATTAAGTCTCCTTCCCTAATTCATATTTCTAGGAAATCCACTTGGTTAAAGAGGTATCATTACCACAATCATTACAATGGAGAAAAACCAGTTGTTTTTCACTTTTTCCTAATAGCGCGATTCCATGCTTATTCGAATCACTCCATATTGATCCTCTCTTAAAGATTGTTCCACACCACCAACAGTTCGTTCTTTGGGTAATGTTTTCCTTTTCCAGCTCTTCAAGCGTTTTCATTATTTATCTACTTCCTTGAATTTTAGGTTTATACTTGGGTATATATCTAAATACATTATCATGGAAGATTAACTTATAGATTTACTTAAACAGTTACGTAAATCCCTCAGTTAAAGAAAATTTGAACTACGAAAGTCGTAAGTTTACAAAAGGGAGTAATAGCTAAAACATCTAAATAAAAGTAATTATTGATGTTTATTTCAGCAATTCTACCCAAGGTTGTGTGTTTATCTGCTTTTTAGGAAATTTTCTCAGGCACGGGCTTGTGTCTGATTCCGCAATTAATTGTCCATCTTCTATTATCATGAACAACGAAAACCGACAATAAGGGTATTTCATGGTCATATGTTCTTCTCTTTCGAAAAAGTTGTTAGGAATATAGACTATATATGCTCCACCACAGTTCTGGCACTTTTTTTCTTTTGCAAACTATTTCCTGCTTTGAAAGCGATATAAATCCATGTCCGTTACTGGTCGATAGCCGATTGTCTGATAGATCTTGTTTGAGGTTGGATTTGCTAGGTCAGTAAATAAGAAACAATACTTTTTTCCTTCGGAGAGAATTTTCTGACTCAATTTGGCCACCACTTCTGTAGCGTATCCCTTTCTACGTTCATTCGGAGGAGTATAGACTGCATTTACTGTCTGCCCATTCGGTGTCACATGAGCTCTTTTTACCATCGAAACAATTTTCCCATTAACCTTCAGAACATAAACCATCTGGTTTTGTAATCCTTGTTCCATTCTTCGTTGAGAAGATTCGATATGTGCTGGTTCAGTTGATCCTTCGGGAAGGGTTTCGAATAAAAATTCTTTTCCCATTTTAAGAATGATCTCTTTATCATCTGCAGTTGCCAATTCGAATATATTTTCCCCTAATGTCTCTGGATTTACGGTATCTAGTCTATATATTCGTTCATGAGTTTCTAAAAAGTAATCCTGGTCTTGACCTTCTCCCCATATTTGGGCAAATCTCAAAGTACCTTCTTTAAATCCTAAAACTCCTGGAATATCCATTTGTTTTTTGATTAGTTCCTTAACAAGGATATCAATTGTATCCAAGTTGTCTGTATAAGAAATAAGTTGATTAAAAGGAGGAGTACGAATAGAAACCAGCTTTAATTTACCTCCTTCATTCTCCACGGAAATGAATATCGGATTCTCTTCTTTACTATAGGCGTGAAAATCTTGTCTCAAGGTATTCAATATGCCGATGAGCAAGTTATTTTCTGCTTCATGCTTTAGTAAGAAGGGTAGAACATGATCACTATATTCGTTAATGTTAGAATGAGAGGTGATTTTCAACAGAATATTCCTCAATTTAAAACGACTAAGAATGCTTTATGTCATTTTCCTAGAGAACAAAAGCACTAAAGTCAGTGAAAATACGCTTATTCTAAATCTAATACCCATTTAATGTTTTAGTGACAAATTACTTCCCATTAAATGACTAGTAACAGAGCATCTTCCCATCACATGACTTATTCCAGCTTTTACTTCAGATAGAATCGGTACATTTGTATCATCTTTAATTCTTCTTTGAGTTGATGCAGGAATACGTAAAATTGTTACTCTTGTATTTGATATTGTGATTGGTCATAACCAAGTAGTACTAGTGTCAGCTTTTGCTCTTTTTCATAAATATGTGAAAGATCTATCTTCCCTCCTCTAGCTATATTTCTCCTTGTTCATGTACACTCAGATGAGTCTTTTCATGGGTTAGCTTTCTTCATCATTCGTCATCTGATGGAATAAGTTTTTAAAGGGTATAGTTCCTTATGTAGAACTCACGTCAAGTTACCTGATGATAAAATAAAAGGAATCTGAAAAAAATGGCAAAGAAAAAAGTAGTCAAAAAACCCGCTAAAAAAGCAGCACCAGCAAAGAAATCAAGCTCTGGAGCTGGCGGATTTGCAAGTGCAAGAGTGGAACGATTGATCCGTGATGCAGGCGCATTCCGTGTTTCAGCAGATGCAGTCGGTGCACTTAATACAGAACTTACCGAGTATAGTTTGAAATTGTCGAAATATGCCGTCGAGATTTGTAATAACTCTGGACGTAAAACAGTTAAAAATGATGACATCAGACTCGCAGCCTCTAAAATGTGAGAATAGTAGTTCTGCACATTTTATTTATTCATTTACTGACTCTCTGAGAGGTCAGAGAGCTTTTTTCAACATGCCAGATGGAATGGTATGTATGAATTAAATAACAACAATCATTAGTGAAATCTCTCCTTTTTCTGGATATTTTAGATCGGCAAATGTGATTTTTTCATAACTATGCTTAAATGATATCCTTTAATGACTTCTATTATGAGTAATATTCGAACTATCCATCGAACCCAATCCAGCTTTCCAACAACGGATGGAGCCGGAGTTAAACTTAAACGTGTCTTTAGTCATCAAGAAACTAGTCTCTTGGATCCATTTTTATTACTCGATGCGTTTGGATCCGAAAACCCAGACGATTACATGGCTGGATTTCCATGGCATCCTCATAGGGGAATTGAAACTGTAACATACATGTTAGAGGGCCTTGTCAAACATGAAGATAGTATTGGGAACTCAGGCATTCTAAACGGTGGAGATATTCAATGGATGACAGCAGGTGGAGGAATTATTCATCAAGAAATGCCCCAGGTATCAGAGGGAAAATTAGCTGGTTTCCAGCTGTGGGTAAACCTCCCAAAATCTCATAAATTAATAGATCCTAGATATCAAGATATTACCGCTTCAAAAGTACCTAAAATTGTATTAGAGGATGGTGTAAAAATTCGGGTACTCGCGGGGGAATATAATAAGACTAAAGGACCAGTAAAAGATATCATTACTGAACCCCAATATCTTGAGGTTGAAATTCCATCAGGCCAAACTTTTAAGCACACTCTGAAAGATGGACATACCGCTTTTGCTTATACTTTCAAAGGAAAAGGTAAATTCGCTCCAGATAGCGACAAGTACTTTGACATGGACAATTTAGTCATTTATAATCGAAAAGGGGATAGAATTCAAGTCACCGCAAGTGAGGACGATAAATTACGTTTCCTGTTAATTTCTGGTAAACCAATAAATGAACCTATAGCTTGGGCAGGTCCTATTGTTATGAATACCCAAGAAGAATTGCGTATTGCCTTTGAAGAATATCGTAATGGTACTTTTCTAAAAAATAACAGTAAACATCTTTTCTAGCAAGTGATAATTTCTCTAGACATACTTGGATTATCACTGATCTTCATTTCTATTTCTGAGCAATAATACTAGTTTTTTAAATCTGCAATTCCTAGGATTTATAAACATATCAAGGGGCAGATCTATTTGAATGCGACTTTTAAGCGGTTAGTCAAAACTATCCATTTTGTTCCCTCTGATTTGCTTGAATATCCAGTCATTAATTATTTTCAATACCGAAATAACGGATATATTGAAGATTTTCAGCCCACACAAAACCTTATTCAAAAATATTTGCCGTATTACAAAAAAAATCCTCGTACGTTCTTTGCGCTTGATACTAAAATCGAGAATACCATTATTTGGAAAGATTCTGTTAAGAGAGGAATGTTTTGTGAATCTATTGGCTCTGCTTATTCACCGTACCAACCAAAATCTGGCGTATTATTTAGTGATTCAAAATTTGATCCTATTAAACAATTGATTGTCCATAAATATCAAAGAAAGAACGTTAAGAATCAAAAAACGGCTTTCCTTTTTATCCATGGGTATGCAGAGTCACACTTCATTTTTCATGAACAATTTTACTTTCGTTTAACGTACAATCAATTTAAAAGCGATATTTATGCTCTTGAGTTACCGTATCATCATCATCGTGTACCTTATGATTCTCCTTTTTCAGGGGCATACTTCCTAAATGGAAACCCTGTACGAATGCTGGAAGCATTTCGTCAGTCAATCATTGAAATACAATTCTTGGTCAACTATTTAAAGAAAAATTATGAGCGAGTGATATTATTTGGTGTCTCTCTGGGAGGTCATTTAGTTGCTATAGCCTCACAATTTGTAGCTGACATAGATTGTATAACTGCATTAGCCGGCCCTTTTCTCTTCGGACTTGCTTCAAAATTAAATATTGTCCCGATAGCTAATAGGGGAATCCTTCAGCATAAGGAACTGGGACTAGCCTCGTACTATAAGATTCTTTATTCTGCAAATCTAAAATATTTTCATCCCTATACAACCAACCAAAATACTGCAATCATCGGAGGTATATATGATAGGATCGTTCCGTTCAATCTTGTCAGTAAGCTCGCTAGAATGTTGCAAAAACCACTATATCGATACCCTGGGGGTCACTTAACACTTCTTGTGGGGTTTAGATTACTCATAGCTCATATTGATGATCTATTCACTTCGTAAAAACATTGGTTCTTTCCTATATTACTCATAATTGATCGTTTAACCATGCTAAAAATTCATCACTTGCTGCTTTTTTTGGTAATGGCCTACTAATTTCTTCATTTGCAGGATTTCTCTCCCAATCATCAGAAAACGTCGTCATCCAATCTGTGAATTGATCTACAACATCTTTTTTCGGGTGTTGAATTCTCTGTTGCGAATGAAGAACTTTCATTCTGCGGTGTGGTATCAGGATCTTGTCAACACCTTTCATACTTTTCAAACTGGGTACATCACGAGGATTAACTCCATATCCTGAACTTAACACTCGGATATTATGCATAACCAGATCCGTTGCTTGTCGTAATGCTCCTAAACTGTATATATCAGATTTATCGAAATCATATGAAAGATAGATTGGATCTCCGACCGTCAAGGTGACTTTCTTTCCAGCTGATGGCCAACTACCCCCATAAGGAAGAACCCCATCTGTCCCCACAATGCCAACGGGCACCACAGGAGATTCCGTTTCAAAAGAAAATCTAGCTACACCGACTTTCCCGTCGAGACTTTTACGAGAATAACGGATATGTCCCTCAGGGAAGATTCCCAGAGCTTGGTTTTTTTGAAGAACCTCTAGACCCCTCCGAATTGCTTCATCGTTATTTCGTTTTTGTACTGGAATGACGCCAAAATAATCCATCATTGTCCCCCAAATTCGATTTCTCCATAACGCGGATTGTTTTCCCAGGAAAAAAACACGAGAAATTTCTGGAGGAACAATTAATCCCATTAAAAATGCATCAATGACGCTTTCATGATTTGCAGCAAATATAACACCATCACCCAACCCATCTAAGTGATTAGTGAGATTCTCACTGCCCTTAACCTCTAATCGATATCCGATTCTTGCACTAAACTTCACTAATCGGCGGATAAATTCGTAAGAAATATCGGACGGCATTGAAAAAACCCAAATTAGTTGGATTGAGGGGAAAGTTGGTACGTTTCCATTTACACTCTGGGTTAAATAAATGTAATTTCTGTAAATATCGGAAAAAAAAAAAGAAGAGGGAGAATGCTTGGTAATTTTATACTGGTGACATTGATAAAGATTCAGAGGAGCAAGTATAAAAAAAAGATACTTTTCCAACA
>DXJL01000141.1 GCA_019057635.1 Candidatus Heimdallarchaeota archaeon | reverse complement strand
CCTCTGTTTCGTTTGGTTTCCCTGGGGAAACAAAAAAGACCATTGATTCAACTGTTGATTGGGTAATAAATCGTCTTGACCCTTCACTTGCATTATTCACTCTTGCTACACCTTATCCTGGAACAGAATTTTATGAGAAGATGCTCGCAGAAGGAAGAATTAAAGAGCATGATTATTCTAAATACAATCTCTTTTATCCAATCACAGAACTATCAGGATTGACTAGAGATGAGATGAAGACATTAACCAAAATGGCATATAAACGCTTTTATATGCGCCCACGCAAAATTTTTCAAAATACAATGCGAGAATTGCGTTATTCTATGGAAAGTTATGGTTTTGGGCAATTTTTATATAATAGTAAAGTTTTTGCAAAAGGAATCATCAATATGAAGATTCTTACCTCAATGTAAAATAACTAAACGTACATATTTCCTTTTGAAGTCAGAACAAAGGAATCTGGTCTCGATTCAATCTCCTTAATCAAACCTCTCTGCTCCAATTGATGAACAGCCTGCTCAAAATCAGAATCTTCCAAAGTTTGGCCTGTTATTTTATTCATTTGCTGAATTTGACCCTTGACAAGCAATATATGAATATCTCGCTGTTGCGAAATGATTTCTAAAATAGATAAAGATAAATTAGTCAGTTCACTATCATTCACTCAATTTCATCTCAGATTTGGATTATAATCGCTTTTTCAGCCTTTCAATTTGAGACATTCGTCTCTCGAATACTGATTTTTCTTATTATTCGTGCAAATTTTCGGTTTAATATAAAAAACAATAAAAGGTTATAAGGGAATATTCATACAACCTTCTCAATAATTCAAAATAGATAACACGATCCAAGAAATTCAAGCTGCAAATTCGAGGTGATTCAGGTTGGAGGATATTAAAGCATTAATTACCAAAGCAAAGGCCCTAAAACAAAATAAACAAGTTGCGGAAGCAATTAGTATTCTTAATCAGGCACATGAGATTGGAATTACAAATAATGAAGTTGAAAATCTTGTAGATATCCATAATCAGTTAATGTTACTTCATTATCAAAACGATGATTTTGAATCCTTTCAAAAGTCCTTTAAATTTGCGCGTACCTTAGCAGCTAGAATTAATTATAACAAAGGTCTTGTAGAAAGCTATATGAATAAGGCTTGGATCGAAACCGATAACAAAAACTTTATTGAGGCTATAACACACGCATCTCAAGCTTTAGCAATTGATGAAATTTTAGAAAGTGCAACAGCTTTTACTACAGCCTTGTACATTATTTCTGAAGCAAATTACAGTGTAGGAGACAACGTAAAGGGGGATAAATACAAACAACTCTACCAAAATAAATTAATGAAATTGACGGAGAGCGAGGAACAGGTACTTAAAAGCATTGAAGGATTATCTGTGGGGATAACTAAGGAAGAAGATTTAGACTCACGCGTTAAACAGGCTTTACAAGAGCTAGATTCTTTCTAAGCTCTACATTTCTTCCATATTGTTCATATTCGTGTTACTAAGTCTCGTTGCCTTGGAATTTATTCCCTATGAGGTATATTTGTGGTCTCCAACTATTCTTTGGTTCCAAAAAGAGAAATTGAGAAAAGACATAATCAATTAAGAGAAAAACTCTCCAAATTAGACGTATCTGGTGTTCTCTTATTCTCAACTGTTGAAATATTTTATTACTCAGGAATAGGATTAGAGGGTGCTCTATATATCCCGCAAGAAGGGGAACCTATTCATTTAGTAAAACGAAATATTGAATTAGCAACTGAATTTTCTTCTATTTCTAAGATTATCTACTTTGGACGATTATCTCAAATTTTTGACACATTAAAAATTAATACCGAGAGTAGAATAGGGGTTGAATTAGATATTCTTCCTTATTCTTATGTAGAATTCCTTAAGACACTAAAAAAAGAAATTATCTTTGTTAATGTAACTCAATTCCTCAGAGAACGACGTGCAGTGAAGTCGAACTTTGAAATTTCTCAAGTAAAAATGGCAGCTAAACTAGTTGATCGATCTTTTGAGTACTGTCTGGAAATTGCTACGCCTGAAATGACTGAAATTGAGTTAGCGGCAAAATTAGATAAATGGCTACTCAATAATGGTCACCGAGGTTATATAACTACACGAGCTTTTAATTCGGCACTATTAAATTTTTCATATGTAATTAGTAAGTCGTCTTCAATTCTTAATATTCATTTCACACCTATTTCTGGTTGGGGTTTGTCATTAAAATATCCTTATGGACCATCAACTCAAAAAATTGGAAATGATCCCTTTTTTGTAGACACATGTGGTAATTATAATGGATACATATCTGATACAACACGAACATTTGTTCATGGTAAATTTGATCCTGAAACAAGGTATCAACTTGAAGCACTACAACATGTGAAGCAATTACTATTGAAGGAATTGAAACCTGGTATTAATCTTGGGGAAGTTTATACAAGGGCAATGAATTTAGCTAATGAATTAGGCATTAGTAATAATTTCATGGGAGAAGCTAATGACAAGGTTCAATTCCTAGGTCATGGCGTAGGATTGGAATTAGATGAGCTACCAATTCTCTATGCTAAGGGAGGCCAGACAGAATCGGGAAACATTCTTGCATGTGAACCTAAATTCATCGAAAAAGGACGAAAAGTATTGGGCAT
>DXJL01000140.1 GCA_019057635.1 Candidatus Heimdallarchaeota archaeon | reverse complement strand
GAGAAGGAAATTCCAACCTATTTAGCTGAATTCTATAAATCCCATATTTTACAATACGAATAAAACCCGTAAAAATTGGACTTACGATTCATTCATACATTATAATTTATAAAACGCAGTATTTGTATTAGTTAAACATGAAATTCAACAAAGCATCAAAATCAATGACTATTATTGTACTAACAGGTTTAGTTTTATTTAGTAGCAATCTATCAATAATTCCAGCTTCACTTACAACCATGCAACTCACTTTAACGGGTAATGTAACTGGTGTACTTACCGAGGCTGAAATAAAACAAGTTTTACCAACGGTAACTGGATACGGAGGCTACGAAAAATCAACTGGTACTATTATTACTGGATCTATATGGAAGGGAATTCATATTCCACTGTTTCTATCATCAATTTTAGGTGATTTAGACTATAATCTCAGCGTTATAGCTGCTGATTTGTACAGTAGAAACTTCACTCGTGATGAAGTAGAAGGAGGACTAAGAGGGTTTGATAAAGATAACAATACTCTCTCAATAAAAGTCATTCCAGTACTAGCATACGAGGAAAACGATACTGCATTATCAGATGACGATGGTCCTCTCAGAATAGTATTTATTGGTGAGAACAATCAAAGTATTCTTACAATTAGCAAATACTGGGTAAGACAGGTTGATATTCTCCGTGTTTCTTTAAATACAGGAGAAACCATAACTCTAACAAGCAATAGCATTCCTGATTCAACTACTTCAAATGCTTCTTTTAGTGTTTCAATTCTTATGCTCATCCTAACTAGTACCCTTATTGTAGTAATACGGAGAAATAAAATTCTCAAATAGAAGAATTCCGAGATGAGAGCTAGCTACTTGGTTCTACCTAGTTCATCACCTCATTCTTTAGGATTTGAATGGGGTAAACTCTTTAAAGGGTTTCAGAGAGAGCGAGAGATAAGCGAGAATGAGTCTGAATAATTGTCCGACAATATTGATTATGTATTAAACGCCAAATCAAAAGAAATTGGAATGAACTCACTATGAAATCCTTCTTAGTCAATCTCTTTCCTTCATTTATGGTTAAATTCTTTGCTCGAGCATATGTCACTGGAGTAGGCATTGATTGTGGAATTAAAAAAGCTCGAGAGCTTTGGGAAGAACAAAAAATCGCCTCAACTATTGACATGCTTGGTGAGGAGGTTACGAATCGGGAGGATGTGGACAAAATTGTTCAAATATACCTATCACTCATTGAAAAATTACATGGAGAATCCTTTCCAAAGCATGTCTCTGTAAAACCTACCAGTCTTGGAATAGATATTGATAAGAGCCTATGTCTTGAAAATCTGGAGAATATTCTAAAACGTGCAGAAGAAGAAAAAGTCATTATTACCTTAGATATGGAAGATTCTACTTATACTGATATAACACTCGAGTTATATAAGACTTTGAAACCTAAATATGAGTTTGGAACCGTGTTACAAAGTCGACTGCACAGGACTAAAGATGATATACTAAATTTAACAGGCTTGAATGCACGAGTACGTATGTGTATTGGTGTTTATAATGAGGATAAAAGTATTGCATACACCAAAAAGCATGAAATGAAGAAAAAATTAGTAGAATATACAGGGTTATTGTTAGATAACCAGCATAAAGTTGATGTGGCTACTCATGACCATAAGTGCATTGTTGCAGCTCTTAAGCAAATAGAAGAGCGAAGACAAGGGAAAGATGTTGCCGAATTCCAATTTCTCCTTGGTGTCCCCAGGCAGCGTATTCAAAATGAATTGATACGAAGAGGGTATACTGTTCGCTTATATGTTCCATTTACAATCGAATGGAAATGTGCAGTTGCGTACTTAAGAAGACGTTTAATCGAGAACCCATCTATGATTTATCTCGGAGGATTAGATTTCATTGGTCGTATTATTCAACCAATTACGAATAGAAGAAGAAAGCCAATTCTCCCGCCACAACCTGACTCTTCTTCCTAAAAGGAATAATTTTTCTTCTAAACAACGTAATTTACTTATTCAGCCTGTAAATTCTCATCTTCACATGTTTTTTCTGTGAGATGGGAATCATAAATATCCTCAAAGAAAATCAAGTATATTGTGACACCAATAGCTCCGATAAGGAATAGAATCGGATGAGCTAGCCAAGCTAAAACTGTTAGCAAGTAAAATAGTCCACGAAGGCCAAAGGACCAATGATTCTGGGCACTTATCATTGTGTCTTTTGTGAACTGAAGACCAGTCATTCCACAAAATTCAATTTTTTCTGGATTGGCCGAAATTAAAAGAGTAAATCGGACTAGCATTCGGATGGCTAAAACAAAATTAAAAAGGCAAAAGACGATTATTATCACCATTACAACCATCTGAATAAATCCAAGTGAAATATTACTGCCTGGGATCATTTCACCAGAGAAAATTAGTTGGTAGAAAGCGAGCAACAATCCAAGTAGAACTAATAATGAAGAAATAAAAGCTGTATTTGCCATGATTATATTTCGTATTGCTTGTACAGCTATTAAAGGAGATTCTTTTACTCTTTCATCCACGTAGTACTCATAAATAAGATTTAATGACCCTTTTCTTGAAGTAGTAGGGTGTCGAAGTCCATAGATGATCATAATACTATAAATAAGTATGCATATGACAAAAATACCTAATGCAATAATATCATAAGTCAAATCCATCAGGAGCATCCTCGTAGAATGAATTTCTCAACATTATTTGACTGATGAGAAGAATATATTAATTTTCGTAAATTACCCATTTTTATATCATTCTCTCCTTTGATTAGGTGAAGGTTTCAGAAACAAAAATAGAATGAGAAAGGAACCGAAAGAAGTGAATATTAGTGAAATCCTTGGTATTTGGATAATTATTGCGTTTTTAGGGGTAACTTTAGCTGCTCCGTTAGGCCCGATTAATTTAGAACTGATAAAAAATGGTCTTAACACTTCGTTAACGCGTAAAGCTGCATGGTTTTCAGCATTCTTTCTAGGGGTCGGTGCGATGACTGGAGATTTTATTATCGCACTTTCAGCTTTATCTATCGGTGGAGAAGTGCTAGAAACGTTTTTTAGTAATCATTGGATTAAGTTTTTATTATTTGCAATAAATTTGATAATTTTAAGCTATTTGGGGCTTATTACTCTGCTTAAAGCACCAATAGATTATCCTAATTCTTTTAGTTCAAACTTACAATCTGGGGAGACTTTGAAACAAGTCAAATCGACTCTATTACTTAAGAAGTATTTCACTGGACTTTCAATCGTTGTAACCTCGCCTTGGTCATATCTATGGTGGACCTCAGCTGGAACTATAATTCTATTTAGCGATTTTAGTTTACCAGACTTATTTTCAAGGCTTGTCGTTGTGATAATGTTCATATCGGGAGTATTTTTCTGGGTGATTGCTTTTAGTACCACGTTGACTATGATTGGTAAATTTCCGCATCCACAATTCTTTTCTATCATTACTAGGGGGACAGCACTTATTTTACTTGTATTTGCTCTAATAATTTTTAGAGAAATGTTGATTACTTTGGGAGAAATACTAAATTAGTATATAGACCCTTTTCGGGATTACGAGTAAATTGCATTTGCTACTCAAAAATTGCCGCTAAATGTTTCCTTTAATAGGATTCCCAGCATTCATTGAATATGAGATGACTTATTTAATGCCAAAAGATATTACACGTAGTTTACAACTGACAGGAGCTAGAACTTATCTAGTTAGTCTCCCAAGAGAGTGGATTGAGCGAAATGGACTGGAAGCAAAGGATGAAATAGGTATCCGTATCGAAAATGAAACGTACTTACTTCTATATCCCCGAAATCCCCGCTTGACTCCTAGAAAGACCACAACAATTCCAGAATCCGAAAGCATTGAGTTGGAACTTCTTTCGCGATATATCACAGGCTTTGATACAATGGTAATATATCCCAGCGAAGGAAAAAAAATTAAGGATCCGGATAAAATACGAGAGGAAATAAGACATCAGATTGGTTTGGAAATAATTCGTGAATCCCCAAATCAATTAGAAATTCAATTTATTGCTACTTCAGTACTAGATTTGCAAACTTTGGTAAGAAAAATCTACGCTTTATCTTTCAGTATGTTAGATGATGCGATTAGCGCAATTTTTTCTGGAGATGGTGAGAAACGGGAAAAAATCATTAAAAGATATTCTGAAATAGACCGAGTTTATTATTTCATTGTTCGATTGCTACAAAAATCGTTTGAGGATCCACTAGAAGAAATTAATGAAAGTTTATATCCGTTTGAGGGTTTAAACTACCAGATAGTCGCTTATCAAGGAGAAGTACTAGGACGTTCCTGCAAAGAGCTAGCGGAACGGATTGGAAAATTTCAAAAATCATTTTTAACTACAGAAACTGAATCTATGGTAAAGGAAATTGCTGAAAAACACATTGAATTACTTGATACTGCAATTGAGGCTTTCTTGAATAAAGACACAGAAAAAGCTGCTATCACAGTCAAAGAAGTAAAAAAGAAAAAGTACCAGGTACAACCATTGTTAGTAATTATTTCTGAAGAAGCTGCAGATGAGTCCACTTGGTTCCTTGCGCGATTATTATCGAGTTTACTTGAACAAGCAGATCAAGTTTGCTATCTCACAGATATCGTAACACGAGGATTCAATGCTTTACATGAATATGATGCAAAACAATATTTGGAATCAGAACTCACTTGATTTCGCTATTTTTCGATGCACACAAAAGAAATATTGAGATAAAATTCTTTCCTGTAGGGATGGACAAAATATTCTCCAGATTGGACTTTCAGAGGGTGAACAAAGAAAACAGTTTTTGTGTTACCATAATTACTAAACCTTTTCTATGTGGTTTGAAAGATAATTCTTTGACAATTGGGTAAGGATTTATTTGGAAAAACCAGCTATAATTGGGGGAAAACGGACTAGAGAGACTGTTTTACCACTTTCTGACGTGGATATCGGTGATGAAGAAGCCAAAAATGTTCTTGCGGTCTTAAAATCACGTGATTTGGTGCAAACACACGGAATATGGGCTAATCAATTTGGACAACTTGCTATTTAATTCAATCTGTGTAAATTTGACTTAATCCTACTTAATCGAAGGGATTCTTATTAAAATTCAGTAATTGATTATTAGAATAATATGTTGGAGGTATCTGAACAATTTTTACCACCAGACTCAACCTAGAACTTACTTTATCTTGAATTATTCCCCAAACAAGATCAAAAATACTTTTCTGTCCCTCGCTTCGATATATTCAACGAAATAAACTCGTTGCCAAGTACCAAGTACTAAAAAATGTCCATCTATCCCCAAAAAGATTGAGTTACCCATTAATTGTGCTTTTACATGTGCTGCGGAGTCTAAAGGACTTTCCTCTTTATGATTCCAGTTTCTTGATTCAGGTATTAATTCCCAGAGTACTTCAGAAACATCCTTACCTACTCCGGGATCAGATCCTTCATTCACTACTAGGCCAGTTGTGGTATGCAGACTATAAGCCATCAAGAGCCCTTTCTCGACCTCACTAGTTTTAACAAATTCTATTATGTCATCAGTGATATCATAGTATTCACCTGCTCGTTTTGTCTGCACAGCAATGTACTTCGTATGAAATTTAATATCTGCCATTCTAATTCATCTCGTAACACAACAATATCTTGAATAAGAATATGTAATTTTACCCATAAAAGTTATTATTCTCCTATTTCTTTGTTAGTCAAAATTTATTATTCATCTTAAAAATGCTAATTAGTAGAAAAATATTTGGCAAATTAACGATAAAAAGCAATAATTGATATCAGGAACGCTCTGGGATTAATCATGAAATGTTTAGATGAAATTTTTAACATTACGAAACCTGTAATAGGAATGGTTCATTTTCCACCTCTTCCTCATACCCCTGAATACGATGATGAAGAAGGGATGGAGAATATTATATCTAGTGCACGACAGGACATCTATGCTTTGCAAGAAGGAGGAATAGATGGCCTTTTGTTCTGTAATGAGGGAGATCGTCCTTATGCTAATGGTGTTGATCCAGTAATTGTCGCAGCTATGTCAGCAGCTATTGGTGAATTAAAAACAGATATCGACATACCATTCGGTGTTGATATCATGTGGGATCCAATATCTGCTTTGTCTGTTGCCAAAGCAACTCAAGCAAAATACGTTAGAGGTGTTTTCACCGGAGCTTTTGCTGGGGATATGGGCTTTTTCAGCGCTCCTGGAGCTGAAGCTTTGAGGTATAAGAAAGCCATAGAGGCATGTGATGTGAAAATTTTCAGTATCGTCAATGCTGAATTTGCTCATCCCTTGGATAGAAGGAATTTATCACTTATTGCCAAAGGTGCTGTTTTTGTGGGCATTGCTGATGCATTATGTGTCTCAGGCCCTATGACTGGTATGGAAGCTAAATTAAAGGAACTGAAAATTGTTAAAGACAATTCATTAGGAGCGGCAGTTATTGTAAATACAGGTGCACGAAAGGATAATATTGCAAAACAATTAGAAGTTGCTGATAGCGTTATTGTAGGCACCAGCTTAAAATTTGACGGAGATACTTGGAAAAACGTTGATAAAGATCGTGTCCAAGAGTTTATGCAAGTTATCAAAGCACTAAGGAAATGAATCTCTATAGAAATGAGAAAAATCAGGCACTTTTTGCATACCGAAGATAATAATTTTAATCTCTGAATTCTAATCCTTATTAGTTAGAATATTAGTCATCTTTAATCAGCTGTATTCCCACTGACCATTCTGACGAGGAAGTGTCTTTTTTAGATGAGAATCTCTTTGAAAGCGCGTAATAAGTATAATTTTACAAATGAATTCTTCAATACTCAGGAAGGGTATATTACCTTTCCAGAAATTTACTTAGTTAGATTATTTGTAGATTCAATTAATGGAAAAAAAGATTTAGTTAATTTCCCAGAACTTGCGGTACGCGCATCAGAAATTAATGGTATAGGGTTAATAAATGAAATCTCTCACAAATTGTTTAAACAATTTGAGGAAGAGAAAGAACCTGATCTTTATACAAATTTATTCACAGAATTAAAAAGTAGCATTGATGAAAATACTCTCGAAATGGGCATGAAATCGTTCATTGAAGAATTTCCTCCTCCAGATGTATATTCAGGAGAAGTTGATGCTGCGACGTATCTTGAGGGGTCAACCGAAGGAAAAAACAATCGAGAAATTGTTTTGGAAGAGATGGTGCATGTTTGGTTAAATAATTCTAATCCATCTTTCTCAAAGCATTTAGAATTTTTTGACGATGTAAATCTTGAAAAAAATACCAGCTATCTCGAAGTTGTAGAGAATATTGACAGTTATTTTGCTAATCAGGAACCGTTTGGTCCCGAAAACTTACCCCTAATCCAATTACTTCAAAGGCCTGTTTCCGAACACCCTTATTCCATAAAAAATCAATTGGAATATATGACTAAAGAATGGGGGACCTTCCTTGATCCAACCACTTATTATCGATTATTATATGCCCTTGACCTTTTTGCTGAAGAAGAAAAGATGCGAGGACTAGGACCTGGAGAAGCCCAAGCAATAGATTACGGAGAAGGCCTAGAAGAAAGATATACACCTGATAAAGACTGGATGCCTAACGTAGTAATGTTAGCTAAAACTACTTACGTCTGGTTAGACCAATTATCTAAAAAACATAATCGAGAAATCCGTCATCTGGATCAAATACCGATCGAGGAACTAGATCAACTAGCTACATGGGGATTTAACGCTCTCTGGTTAATCGGCCTTTGGGAAAGAAGTCCTGCATCGAAAACTGTAAAACATTGGTGCGGTAATCCTGATGCAGAAGCATCTGCATATAGTTTATTTGATTATGTTATAGCAGATGATTTAGGGGGAGAAAGAGCATTTGATATTCTAAAAGAACGTGCACAAAGTAAAGGAATACGTTTAGCTTCAGATATGGTTCCAAATCATACAGGAATTGACTCCAAATGGATTAGAGAACATCCTGACTGGTATGTTTCCTTGGACTATCCTCCATTTCCTTCCTACTCATACTCTGGGGATAATTTATCAAGTGACTCAAATTTAGGTATTTATCTGGAAGATCACTACTTTTCTCGATCAGATGCCGCAGTTACATTCAAAAGAGTTGATTTCCGCACGAATGAAACGAAGTACATTTATCACGGAAATGATGGAACAAGTATGCCATGGAACGACACCGCGCAGTTAAATTACCTTTTACCAGTGGTACGCGAGGCAGTTATTGAGACTATTTTGCATGTTGCTAAAAAATTCCCAATTATACGATTCGACGCGGCAATGACATTAACCAAGAAACATTTTCAGCGTTTATGGTTCCCACCCCCAGGTAGTGGAGGTGATATTCCCTCAAGAGCAGGCATGGGGATAACACAAGAAGAATTTCATAAGGCCATTCCTCAAGAATTTTGGCGGGAAGTGGTGGATCGTATCAATCAAGAAATGCCTGATACTTTGTTATTAGCAGAAGCTTTCTGGCTCTTAGAGGGATTCTTTGTAAGGACACTAGGTATGCATCGTGTCTACAATTCAGCCTTCATGAATATGCTTCGTGATGAGGATAATGCAAAATATCGTTCCGTTATTAAGAATACTCTTGAATTTGACCCACAAATCCTAAAACGGTTTGTTAACTTTATGAACAACCCTGATGAAGAAACCGCTGCTAAACAATTTGGCAAAGGCGAGAAATACTTTGGTATTTGCCTCCTTTTAGTCACTTTACCCGGTCTACCAATGTTTGGACATGGAATGATTGAAGGTTTTGCAGAAAAATACGGAATGGAGTATCGACAAGCTTATTGGGAGGAAGAAGTCGATCAGGGATTACTCCAGCATCATGAAAGAGTCATTTTTCCATTAGTCAAAAACCGTTATTTATTCTCGAATATAGATAATTTTTATCTTTATGATTTGTACACAACTGATGGATATGTAGATGAAAATGTATTCTGTTATTCAAATGGAACAGAAACTAAATGATCACTTATTTTATATAATAACAAATTCAGTGGAACAGCGGGATGTATTAAAACATCTTCTGCCAAGCTAGATAAGAGTACAGACAATCTTCATCAACAAACACTGGGAGTGGGATTATTGCTGTCAAATCAGCCAGATCAATTTTGGATATTCAAAGATCAATTCACAAATCTCGAGTATATCAGACGGTCAGTGGAGATATTTGAGAATGGGTTTTATGTTATCTTAAAAGGTTATCAATCAATGGCTCTTGTAAACTTTCGAGAAGTCATTGACAACGAATGGCGACAATATTCTCATTTGAATGATTTTCTTGGAGGACGAGGAGTTCCTAACATTGAAGAAGCGCGAGTAAAACTTATTTATGAACCTTTATTGGATAGCTTCCGCTCAATATATAATGCTGCTTTGATTTCTAAATTGAACGAGGCAATCATGATTTCAGACCCAAGTCATCTCTCTGAAATCATTACTGATACCCGTGATGGCTATGTAGAGTTCTATTTCCAGGTCGCTACGTATACTAATGACACGCTAAGTGTTTCAGAGAAAAATCAACTAAGTCACACCTCTTATGGTAACACTTTGAAGTGTTTGAAAAGCTTAAATAGAATATATACGGAAAAGACAAAGTTTCCCGCCGAAATGGGTAATCTAATCCCCAAAACTATTGATGATTTTGCAATTGCTTACGCATGGATCCTACTAAAGGATCTAGGAAGCAATAAAGAGGAAATGGATTATCTAATTAAAAATCGAGCTCGTATTGATGAATGGCATCTCGGACATATGCTAAGGGATCAACTATCCCCAATGTCTACTAATTCGGATGAAGAGATTGATATGAGTGTCAATCTGATTAAAATCTTAGTTAGACATCAAGATAAGTATCAAGGTAATATGTCAACAAATGCAACTACGCTCCTTCGCTCTTTACTTGCAGATCCTGAAATTCACGATTTTTTAAATCTAAACCGGTTTCAAGATGTCTTGTGGTATAATTCAGATAAATTTTCCAGGTTTGTAAACCTTTTCGGGTTGATTACTTTGATTTCCACTGGTTTAAAAGAAATCGATGAAAATGCCTTTCAATCAGAAGTCAATAACATACTTGAGATTGTTTCCTGCTGGAGAGAAGCTTCTGTACAATCTAAGTACCAAGTAGAAAAATTACTTAATTCTCTTTAAAACATTATGAAAGATTGAATCAAGCCTATTATGTATCCTTTCGGCTATACTCCACCTGGTGTTAATTGCTGAAGATTGTTTCAGACCATTTCAAATAAGGCCATAATAATATAATATATGAATTATGTCAATTGATGAAGGAATAATCGAAAGCGATTCTTTGTTTAAGTATATCATTAATTTTGGAATCTCTCATGTGAAGAAGACAGTAAAATCTTCATTTAAAGTGTTAGGGGTAGAGGAGCTAGCTGATGAGTTTTTGGATGCTGATTCATTATAGTTCACATCACCTGCAACATCATAAAAATCTCTTCTTTGGGTGAAAAATTATGGTTAGACGCCCAAACCGGACTAGTACTCACTTAAGTTTACGTGTACGAGATCGTGAAGGGAAAATATACTTAGAGTGTCAACCAGATTCTTTGTTAAAATATCTTAGTTACCCCAAAAGGTTATTTTATCCACCAACGCCAGCTTTTTCTCTGCAAATTTACAATGATCCATTCCACACTGAATTTAAATCTCGATTTTTGCCAAATAAAGGCAATTAGAACCCATAATAAAACATACAATAACCCTACGAACATTGATATCTCCACAGTTGGAATCAAAGTTTGCACTAAATCAGATTCAGAAGGAATGCCATAAGCTAGATTGTGTAATAGGTAGACTGTTAAGGTAATTTTACTTATTAGAACCAATGGAAGAATTTTTTTATTGATTTTAGGTATTCCATAGAGTGTATCTAAATCTAATAGTATCACTCCACCTGTAACAGAGATAAGGTGGAATCCGATTGAAATAAATACTAAATTTGAGGAAATAGGTGCTTGAACTGGTGGAGATGTATACGTTTCAACACTCAGTA
This sequence comes from Candidatus Heimdallarchaeota archaeon, assembly GCA_019057635.1. Classification (GTDB taxonomy): domain Archaea; phylum Asgardarchaeota; class Heimdallarchaeia; order Hodarchaeales; family Hodarchaeaceae; genus Hodarchaeum. The sequence continues at coordinate 2,984 of DXJL01000140.1, read as the reverse complement.
ATAATATTCCTATTATAAACGAAATAGCTCCTAAAATGAAAACAGGTATGGCTTTTTGAGGAATTTTGCTCTTGTCTTCATTAGGTAAATCAAGATATACCGCCAATAATCCCCCTACTGCTGAGAATGCAAGATAGGGGACGATTGGAGCCTGGCCATAATCTAAAAGAATCCTTTCAAATATTGATTGGAAAGTGAGTTCAACAGTATGAGTCATGAATCTACTCTGGGTATAATCATGGAAAATAAGATAGATTCCTATCACTATGGCCATAGTAGATAATAAACCTACCATAGCCGCTTGTTTATAATTTCCAAAGCCCTTTCTTTCAGTTAACCATGCCAATTCAAAGATACTTAAAATAAAAATTGTTGAAAGGGAAAACATATGAAATAATTCCCAGGTTAATAGATAATTAAGCACAGGTTCTCCAAGAAATATTGCTGTCGCCACTTCTCCAAATTCTGCAATAAACAAAAAGATTATAGTCCTCTTCAGAAGTCTGTGACGACTACCCAAGCGCTCGGTATCACTTTTTCTTCTTAAAAGAGAGTTTGCGGTATTAAAGGTGTACCAGAATAGAAAACCTGGTGGAACTAGAAAAGCTACAATTAAAAGTAACCATGCCGGAAGTGGAAGATTGGGCCATTGAGAATCCAAAGTATTATCCCACCACAGACTCGTGTGACCGATTACAAAAAGAAAAACAGAGAATCCCATTCCGATATCGGTTGTGACCAGATAGAAAGGCTTTTTCTTCGTTGTTTGAGTGCTATCCATGATCAATCTCAGTTCTCCGTAATATTATTAAGAAGTTAAAAAATTCAGGTGTAGATGAAAACTGATTATCCAATAAGATAATAGAGAGAATTAACGGTAGATTAATTATTTCCAATTTTATTCCATTATTTCCCTGATTACTCCGATTGTTCGAGTTGAAGGAGTAATTTTTCCAAAATATCTAATGTGATCGTATCTTGATAAGGAATTATTATAAAAGTTTGACCAACTCTGGTAGCGGTCTCTGCTTGAGCGCCTGTGCGAGTATTAATATATTCACAGATATTTTCCAAATAAGTTCCTTGGTTTGATTCCTCTTGATCTTGGAGCAGGAATACACCGTAATTCCCTGATTCTGGATTATCTTTTAGATAAAATTGTGAGGTTCTTCTGATGAATGGAAATTTTTTTAGAGTAAGAATTTTTGAAAAATCAAAAGATTCTGTGACATTATTATCTATGATTTCGCTTAAAGAACTTTTAGCAGCGCATATTGGGCATTTTCCCGTAACTTTCAATGATTCAGCAAAGTGAGGAAGGTGGAAAGGATTATGACAGGTAGGACAATAAATTCGGTCTTCTTCCTCCTTAATTAGGTGTCTACATACAGAACATGTCTCTTTGACACTTGCAAGAAGGATTAGCTCGGTATTTGGTTGATTCGATTCTCCTAGTGGATTACCAACCCAAAATACACGATTTCCCCATTGATCTCTTGCATAACTCCCTTCTTTTGGAACAATGGGGTTCTTGATTAATAATTTATCCCCTTTACTAAATTTGATAACTGCATTGACATTGTGGTGATTCGCTGGATTTACCCAGACTAATAACATTCTTGTTGCAGATTGTTGGTTATCTGTGACTGCAATCTGACGATATGGTGCAACGCCATAGGTGACTTCTTCGGAACAACTTTCAGTAGCTTGACACTCAAATTCTATGTCAATTACTGTTTCATCAGGGTAATCTTTGGAATCTAATCGTATTATTGCTTCATCAAAGCTAATTTTTGGGGTGGCCATTTTCCTCTCTTAACTCGCCTCTATCATTATCCACTATTTCCCTCTTTATCTAATAATCTTACTTTTCACGGAAAGGAAAATGATTCTATGATACCTTCGGAAATAAGACCTTTTTACCAAAGATTTATACGAATACTAACTAAATCATTCCAAATAATTTCATATAGATGGTGAAACAACAAATGACTCCTACACCTGATTCAGAAGCCGCACTAGCGATTTTACGCGTATGGCCCGAGGATTTCAAATGGTTCATCATTCCTTTATTTGCGATCGTTATCTACATGTATGCAGTAGAGATTGAGAAAAAAAATTGGAACAGAGTATTTGCAGGACTTGCTTTTTGGGGTATGGATTGGTTTAATGAAATCTGGAATGCCCTAGTATTGTATTTCACTGATTATCAGGCATTCTGGACGTGTAGTGGAGAAACAGGCTTTCTCATATTTGTAGGTTTAAATATAGAGATCAGTATGATGTTTGCGATGGCTGGTATTGGATTCACAAAAATGCTCCCTGAAGACAAGAATTTCAAATTTGATCTCACTCCACTTAAGATTCCGCTAAAGATTCCTAATCGCTGGGCATTAGCAGTCGGAAACTCAATCTTCTGTGTATTTGTAGAAGTAATTCTTAATGATGCAGGCGCTTTACTTTGGGTTTACGATTTCTGGAAAGCTAGTCTGCTAGGAGTAATTCCTATCATAATATTTGGTTATCTTCATTTTATGGTTGTATCTTTTTGGGTATATGATATGAAAGAGCGGAAAAATCAAATTATCACATTGATAGTGATTTACGCTGTTAATATTATCGCTATCATTCTATTTGTTGGTATTCTAGGATGGATTTAATACAAATCAAAAATTAGATCCTTTTTTCCAACCTTTTTTCTAATATCTTTCGTAACTTACTACGAAGCAATGGGTAAAGAGCTACTCATGAGATAAGCTCCAATTCTCCATTCCGATCCAATTATTCATCTCCACATACGAATAACCGCTCCAAGCAATATTGCGAGTCCAGCCAACACCATGAGAGCAATATAAATTATAGGAAACTCGGAATCAGAATTTGGAGGAGGAGAAGCTGAGTTTTGTCCCAAAAATAGGGAAATAACAAGAAGTATTAGTGTCAAAAGAAGCATGAATCCAATGAACAATTGAATGTAGATTTTT